>JBFYJA010000113.1:0-3538 GCA_041311675.1 Micrococcales bacterium
CTACGAAGTGCATGGCCTACGGGTCTCCAGTTCGGCGGTGCGGGAAGCGCTCGGACAAGGCCGTATGCAGGATGCAGCGCGCACTTTCCGAGCAATGCGTGAGCGCTTAGGCTTGCCGCTCACCGAGCTTGTGCGAGCAGTTGCTGCAGAACTTTGGATCGACATTGAGTTAATGGCAAACCCATCTCGCAAGCATCCGCTTATTCACATCAATGAATTTGTTTCTGTGGTTGCCGGTTTCTTGGCTGGTAATAATTCGCCGACCGTTTCGAATCTTCTCGACTACATCGAGTACGCAGCCGAAAAAGAAAGCTTGGAAGCACCACGCGCTAAAGCCCAAAGCAAGGTGATTCAGATTCTTACCGTTCATGGCGCCAAGGGGCTTGAATGGGATTACGTCGCTATTCCAAACCTCGTAGAAAATGATTTCCCTTCGAAGCCTCGTTCATTCAATGGTTGGTTGGAAAGTGGACAATTGCCATACGCGCTTCGTGGCGATGCCAAGACTCTTCCGCACTTCGATGTGCTGGCTCACGGTTCGCAGAATGCGGTAAATAAGGCGCAGGACTTCTTCAAAAAGGAGCAGGTGCGCGAGATGCTCGGTAGCGAAGAGCGTCGACTCATCTACGTGGCAATCACTCGTCCAAAACATGAACTGCTACTCACCGGAAGCTACTGGAAGCCAGGGGTAAAGAACCCAGCCGAGCCATCGCGCTTCCTGCTTGAGTGCATGAATACCGCGGTAGAAATCGGTGGCACCATTCCGGATCGCCAATCTGATTTGCAAGTTATTCAGGCCGAGGTCGATGTGTGGCCAAAGAAACCGTTCGAAGACAGTCGTCGTGAAAAGGTAGAACTCGGTCGTGCTGCGTTTGAGAGTGCTGATGCCAAAGATTCAGTACTCCGCGATTCAGCAACTTCAAAGTTGATTGAGCGCCTACTGCTAGAGCGAGATGTCAAGAACGAGCAGGCCAAGTCGGTTGACTTCGGGGTGCGCGTTTCTGCATCGAACTTCAAGGCATACCTGGATGAGCTTGATGAGCTGGCTGGCAGTGTTTTGCGACCGGTACCGCAGCAGCCTTACGCCGCTTCGCGCATGGGAAACCTGTTCCACGCCTGGGTGGAAAAACGTTTTGCGCCTAGTGGTTTGCTCTTCGATGACGAATTCGACGATCTCGAAGACGCCGATGACTTTGTGGCAATCGAAACTCTCCAGCAAAACTACGAGAAATCGCGTTTTGCTTCGCTCAAGCCAATCTCGGTAGAGCAAGAAATTCAGTTGACCATCGGCACGAATACGTTCGTGTGCAAGATGGATGCGATTTATGCCGATGGCGATGGCGTGCAGATCGTGGACTGGAAAACTAACCAGCCACCTACTGACGAAAAAGACCTTTACCGGCGGTCGTTACAGTTGGCGCTTTATCGTTTGGCATACTCCGAGTACACCGGAATGCCTATCGAAAAGGTGAAAGCCTCATTCTTCTTCGTTGGTGTCAGCGAAGAGTTGACGCCGAGCACATTGCTTGGTCGAGAAGAAATTCTTGCCGAATGGCAAAAGGTTTTGGATCAGTTGATCTAGTTAGAACAAATCGTCACGCTGAGTTGGAATCGGCTTAGTGCTGTCATCCACTTCTTCGCTTTCGTCTAGCGACCAAGACTGGGAAACCACGGTCACGGTTTCAATCTCTTCAACCTCAGCCGGCTCAGCGATGAATGCTGGCGGTTGCGGGGTTTGAGACTGAGTCAGTGGGACAAGTTCACCGGCTGTGGCTAGCTCAGCGAGATCCTGAAGCATCTGCACCGCGTCTTCGATAACAGCTGCGTCGCGGCGGGTGTAGCCGTGGAGCAGCCACTTAGCCAGCTCGAGTTCGCTGTAGAGAGTGGCACGTAGAGCGATGTTGGAATCGGCTCCACTGCGAGCAAGCTGGTAGTTCAGCAGCACTGCGTCGATCAGTTCCTGATCTCCGCCTGGAATTAGCCAGGCAAAGTCGAGAGCCGGGTCGTTGATTTGCAAGTTCTTCCAGTCGATTACGCCTGAAATGTTTTGGTCTTGCTCCAACATCGCGTCGCCACTTAGGGCTCCATGAATTACGCATGGCTGATAGCGGAATAGCGAAACATCTTCTAGTGCTTGTTCCCAACGAGAAAGCAATACGGCAGGTACTTTGCCGGTTTGAGCTGCACGATCTAGTTCTGAAACTCGGGCACGAATGTTTTCCGCTGGAGAGAATTCTGGGAGTCCGGCAGACTGCACAAGCTCAAGTGGAAGACTGTGGATTCCGGCTATAGCTCGTGAAATCGAAAGGCTTAGATTGCTCGCAGGCGAAACTCGACCGGCATCGATCTTGTTGCCGTAAACAAACTTGAAGATCATCACACGATTGCCGACAGAGTCGCGTGTTTCACCAAAAGGGTTTGGGATTTCGAAGCCTAGGCGAGTGCCGAATGAGCTAAGGCTCTTGATTACTTTGAGTTCTAGTTCTAATTCGGTGCCAGCAGCGGGGCTGTTTGGCATACGAACGATGTAGTGCTCGCCAGCCTCATCGGTGATTACCGCTGCGTCGAAGTTTCCGGTGCCGTCGCCGCTAAGCGCGGTTGCTCGCTTGATGACCAGCCCAGGTACTGCGGCTGATGCCAGCGCGGCTAAAATTAGGGGAGATTTGCCCATGCATCAAAGATTAAGCAACAAACTGGGCTTCCGGCGGCATCGCCACGCATACGAAGGGGTTTTCATGGGACAGCCACTTCACTTGCCCCTGGCTCAATCGGCAATCGATCGCGACTATTTGCTTCGTGAACAGTCTGAAATCATTTCTCAACTCCTTGAGGATGCATCCACTCGAATTCTTCCGCTTCACCGAGGCAAGGTTCTACTCAATGGGCAGGCACTGCCTTTGGTTACGCGTGCTGATCTAACTGAGCCAGAGCTGTTGGTCTACTTAGGTAAAAGTACGGAAGCCAGTGAATCTGAACCGGTTGGCACTCCGTTGCTCATGGCAGTGGTCAGCGATGCAAATGCCAAGGTACTTGAGCCAGATGAATCGAATTGGCATGTTTTGCGTCGAAGTGGGTTTGGGCTCTCCGCCCGCGATGCCGGAATGTATGTGCAGGCACTTTCGATTGCCAACTGGCACGCGAGCAATAAATTCTGCCCTGCATGTGGTGCTCAGACCGAGGTTGCCAAAGCCGGCTGGACTCGCAAATGCGTTCAAGACGGCAAAGAACTTTATCCACGCACAGATCCAGCTGTGATTGTTTCAATGATTGATGACCATGGTCGCATCCTGCTCGGTTCGCAGGGCGTGTGGGAAGAAAATCGTTGGTCGGTGCTTGCCGGTTATGTTGAGCCTGGCGAATCTCTCAATGCAAGTGTTGAACGTGAAATGTTTGAAGAGGCAGAACGTCGTGAGAAACTAAATGCTGGTTTCAAACAAGATGAGAATGGTAAATGGTATCGTCCTACACTACAAGAACTCACCAGAAATGAGAGAATTGAACTTGCCGAAAAAGAGATTGCTTATATGGTAATGGGTGG
>JBFYJA010000017.1:0-10565 GCA_041311675.1 Micrococcales bacterium
ACTTCTTCGAACTTCTTTACGAAGTCGCTTAGCTCAATGAGCGAAAGCTCCTTGAAAGCGTCGATCAACTGGTCGGTTGATAGCTTTGCCATTTTTTGTCTCCTTATTGGGGGTTAAAGCTTGGGTTTTTAGGCTTCTTGCTTGATGCGTAGAGCATCGACTGCGCGAGCAGCCTGAGCAAGTGGAGCCTGGAACATGTAAGCAGCCTGGAACATCTTGGCCTTGAACATGCTGGCGGCCTTGGCCAACAGCACTTCGCGAGACTCGAGGTCAGCAAGCTTCTTAACCTCATCAGCAGTTAGAGATGCGCCGTCTAGGACACCGCTCTTGACTACCAATAGAGGGTTTGCCTTAGCAAATTCACGCAATGCCTTAGCTACCGACACAGCATCGCCGTGTACGAAAGCCATTGCAGTTGGACCGTAGAGCTGGCCATCAAAGGCGTTTACTCCAGCGTTCTTAGCTGCAATTTCAAGCAGAGTGTTCTTTGCTACGGCGTAGGTTGCGTCCTTGCTGATTGAACGGCGCAGCTCCTTGAGCTGAGCCACAGTAAGGCCGCGGTACTCGGTAAGTAGAACGGCAGACGAGCTCTTGAACGAGTCAGTAAGCTCGGCGACGGTCTGAACCTTGTTCGCCATGGCACTCCTTGATTGTTTGTGCCGGCTAGCCCCAGAAACAAAAAAGCTCCGAGCGTAGACGCACGGAGCAGCCCGAAAGGGCGATACTTCACACACCTACGCGGGCCGAAACTATTGTTTCCTTCGTCAGAACATGGCTGAATCGTTGATTTCTCGCGGATTTTGCCTTGCCCCGAAACCGGCGGTCTTTGGCTAAGTCCCAGTTTAGGCGCTGGCTCGGGGTTCGCGCAACCCCGAGAATGCTGAAACCCCTCCCTAATGCTCTGGGGAGGGGTTTCAAGTTTTATGGGTTAGGCGCGGTCCTTGGCTCGGGCATTCTTGCCCGGGCGGTTCGGACGAGCTGAGCCCCCATCGCGCTTGCCGTAGCCGCCGCGATTTCCGCTGCGAGCTTCGCTGGCTGAACGTCCTCCGCGAGGTCGGTCTCCGCCGCGTCCGCCATCGCGTCCGCCGCGACCACCTTCGCGTGATCCGCGACCACGACCTCCGCCGCCGCCACGTGAGTCACCGAAGTCGAGAACTTCTTGTGCTGGTGGTGGAGCAATTGGTCCGGCTAGTTCTTCAAGGATTGGGTTCGCTGGGCGAACTTCGGTGAAGATACCGTCACGCTCTGCGCGGTCAAGCATTTCTTCCATGCGACGACGACGGTTGCGTGGAATCAAAGTGATTACAGTACCTTCCTTGCCGGCACGACCTGTTCGTCCTGCGCGGTGCAAGTAAGTTTTGTACTCCTCAGGTGGATCAACCTGAATAACAAGTGCAACATCGTCAACGTGAATTCCACGAGCAGCAACGTCGGTTGCAACTAGAACGCGAACGTATCCCTTGGTGAATCGCTCAAGGTTTCGGTTGCGCTGATTCTGGTTTAGGTCACCGTGCAAACGTGCAGCAGGAACACCAGCTGCAGTTAGAGATTCACTCAAACGTTCTGCAGTCATTTTGGTGCGTGCAAAAATCAAACTCTTACCTTCACCCTGCACAAGACGAAGCAATACTTGCGATCGATCTTCTGCATCAACAGTGAATACTCGGTGAGTGATGTTTGCAACATCTTCTTCTTCGTTTGGAACTTCGTAAACGAATGGTGCAGGAAGGAATTCCTTAACCAATGCGTCAACTTCTTTATCCAAAGTTGCAGAGAACAAAAGTTTCTGTGAGTCACCAGTGGCACGCATGATGCGCTTCACTGGCTCGATGAAACCAAGATCACACATGTGGTCGGCTTCGTCGATGACGATGGTCTCAACTTCGCTTAGGTCCACGATGCCTTGTGCCATAAGGTCTTCAAGGCGTCCAGGGGTTGCCACCACGATGTCAGTACCGCGGCTCATCATGTTTTCCTGACGACGCTGTGGCACGCCACCGTAGATGCAAGCGGTGAAGAAACCGACTGACTTAGCAAGCGCGTGAGCGGTGCGGTCAATCTGATCTGCAAGCTCACGAGTTGGAGCAAGGATAAGTGCACGAGGCTTTCCGGCCTTTCGTGGCTGTGAACCACCAGCAATCAACTTTGTGATTAGTGGAACAGTGAACGCAACGGTTTTTCCTGATCCAGTTTTTCCGCGACCAAGAACATCCATGCCGCCGATAGCAGCAGGAATAGTTGCAGCCTGAATTGGGAACGGACTAGACGCACCCATTGCTGCAAGTGCATCAACAAGCTTCGGGTGAAGCTCCATGTCCGCGAAATTTCCAGCCATTTCAACAGTGCTCTGATCAACGCTCTGCAAACGCTCGAGCTTCTGATCTTCGAAGAATGCTTTCTTGTTTGGGTTTGACTTACGTGCACCTTCGAATGCGCGATCACGATCGCGGTCTCGTGCTACGCGGTCGCTACGATCTGGACGACCGTTTTCAAAGTTTCTCTTTGGACGGTCATCGCGGTCAAACTTGCGAGCCGGACGAGAGTCTGACTCAAAACGAGATGAACGCGCTGGACGCTCGTCGCGATCGAATGAGCGCTTTGGACGATCCGAGTTTTCAAAACGTGAAGAACGCTGTGGTTTCTCTGGAGTCCACTCGCGGCGCTTTTCGCCACCGCGTGAATCGCGAGAATCATTTTCAAAACGTGAAGAACGCTGTGGGCGGTCACCTTCGAATTTGCGTGCTGGACGTGAATCTGACTCAAAGCGTGAACCGCGAGCTGTACGCTCATCGCGATCGAAAGAACGCTTCGGGCGATCGTCCGATTCGAAACGACGGCCAGAGGTTAGACGTGACGAACGCTGAGGCTTTTCAGGGGTCCACTCGCGGCGTTTTTCGCCATCGCGAGCCGGACGTGAGTCACGAGAATCTGAAGCAAAACGTGCGTTACGTGCTGGACGGGAATCGCGTGAGTCACGAGAGTCAGCTGCGAAGCGAGATGAGCGCTGTGGGCGCGAGCTCGGAGCGGAGTCGAAGCTGCGCTGAGACCCCGCTGAGCGAGACTTGCTCGAGTCACTTGAGTGACGTGGCTTGCGACCGGTTGGGGCTGCCTCGGCTGCACCCTTGCGGTGGGTTGCCTTAGCTTTAGGGGCACCCTTATTAGTTGATTTTGGAGCGCCTTTTCCGGCGCGCGCACTTGAATTGCCAAATTTTGGCATTTTTTCCTCATTCAGTTATGTGTCTAGTCGAACTGCGCTAGACCACATAAAACCCAGGAGTAGTGGGGATTGAGGGTTCAGACTGGTACATCTGTAGAAAGGCGATGTACTGCAAACGACTACCATCGGATCGTTCCGATTAGTTAAAGCCTAACTTGGATAGGCCGAATTACCTAGGACTATTTCGCAGGAATTAGGTTGCGAATGGTGAGTTCTGCGTGAAGCTCAGCGTCACTAGGTTCGACAAGGAACTTGCCGTCGGCAAACTGCACGACCGGAATGTTTTTGCGACCAGCGATTTGTTCGGCTTCGGTGGCGAATTCTGGATGCTGTTCAACATCTTTCATGTCATAGTCAACGCCGAGAGTGTTTAGTAGTGACTTTGAGCGGCGGCAATCGCTGCACCAGTCGGCTCCGTAGAAGTTGATTTCGCTCATGATTACCTCAATCGATTCTTGTCTGGAATGTATAGCAATTCGCCGTCGAAGGTTATTCCCGTTAAGTCTTTAACCACGATGTCGGCAACGCCGTTGAGTGCGAGCTCGCCGACACCAACGATGAGTCCGACGCCAGCGGCTTCGGCTGCCTCTGCCCCGGCGATGGCGTCTTCAAAAACTACGCAGTCTTCAGGTGCGAAGCCAAGTTTTTCTGCGCCAAGTAGATATGGATCAGGATGCGGTTTGCCGCGTTTGACATCGTCGCCGGTGACCAGTTGCGGTGGGACTGGAATGCCTGCGGCTGCGATGCGCGCTCGACCTAGGTTGGCATTTGCGCTGGTGCAGATTGTCCAGAATTTTGGATCTGTGTTGGTGGTTAGTTCGACGGCACCAGGCAGTGGCAGAGTTTCGTTTGCTGAATCTTGTTCGAGGGAGTTGATGTAGTTGTTGGCTTCTTCAAAAAGATCCGGGCTGGCAATCCATTCGCGCACTTTGTCTTCGGCGCGAACACCGGCGTTGTCGTCGGTGTCCCAGTTGATGTGCGGTGCATATTTACTGCACCACTTTTTCCAAGCGGCAGCTGCTGAGGCGTGTGAATCTACTAGTACGCCGTCGTTGTCAAACAACAGCGCTGATGCGTAAAACTTCAAGCGTTAGTCTCTCGCTTACGGTGACGTTCGGTAATCGACAGGTAGACACCAATTACTGCGAGAAGTAGCAATACCTTGGCAGGAGCGAGCTCTTCGAACAGCCACTTCCAGGTTGGGCTGTCCACAGTTGGGTAAACCGGGCCATTGTCGTTTGGTCCGACAGCAGGCCAGTTTTGTAGTTTGCCCATTGCCTCGTTACCGAAAGCGAAAGCCATGATGCTTACTACTCCACCGAACACAATGGAGAGCACAAAGTTTAAGTTGGCAGCGCCGACAGCGAGCGCGGTCTTTGGTTTTGGCGGAGCTTGGCGAGCTGACTTTGCCTTCGATGCAAAGTGTGTGCCCATTACTACTCCGTAACCGACGATGGCGATGATGATCACCCATACCCAGATCTGCAGATTAGTCCTTGTGGTTTGGTAAATAGCGAGGCCGAGAATGATGGCGAAAGCTGTGGTGAAAATTGGGATGGCATAACCGAGTGCGAGCGACTTCTGCTGCTCGCTCATCTTTGGCTTAGCCTCACCCTTTTCGTGGTTGCCATCGCGCTGGAAGACAAAGGCACGGAGTACTACGAAGATAACGAGTGCCGTGGCAAGGATGATTGGTAGGTACAGCCAAACCAGATTTTCGATCAGGCTGTTTTCGCCGTTGCTGTTGTTGAACGAACCCATGAAGTTCCCAAAGACGAAGATCACGAGAGCAGCGAGGCTGAGTACCACTGTCAAAGTCGTGAATCGGTGGGCAGCTCGTTCGATGCCCGTGCCATCTGACTTACTGTGTGCCTCGACCGCCCATGTTTGACCGATGAGCGAGCTGACTGCGGCTACCGCGAGCGCGGCAAGGTATACGTAGATACTTGGGTTTGGGCCGTTGTTGAATTGCTCGGCCGAGCTCATTGATACCCACTGGCCAATCATGAACAGCGCCCAAGTGAAGACCAGACCGATTAGCGGAAGAGCAATGGCACGATTTGGCAACGGTATACGGTACATGGTTCTACCCTACGCCTCGCCGGAATAAACTGACCCCATGATTTTGGTGATTGGCGAAGCTCTTATCGACCTTATTGAGAACCGGTACCAGCCGGGATCATTCAACGCTGTAGTCGGTGGGGCAAATGCAAACGTGGCGCTCGCGCTGGCTCGTCGTGGCACGAAACATCAGTTCCTAGGACGTATCAGTCGCGACAGTTTTGGTCAGACCATTCGTGAGCGTTTGTCATCCAACGGTGTTCACCTCGAATACTCAATCGATGCCGAAGAATTGACCACGCTAGCCGTGGTCAAAATGAATTCGGCTGGCATACCTTCTTATGCGTTCTATGTGAAGGACACTGCCGACTGGGGTTGGACTCCGGAAGAACTACCGACCAACACCGATTTTGAAAATTTGCACGCTACTGCCATTCAGTTTGGCTGCCTGACCATGGCGATGCAGCCATCCAGCGCAGTGATCGAAGCGTGGGCTCGCGAACATTTCGAACAAAACTCTGTGACTATTTCGCACGACATCAACATGCGCCCGGCACTCGGCTTCGAGCAGGAAACAGAGCGCATTCGCGTGGAACGATTGAATTCAATCTCGCACATCATCAAAGCTTCTGACGAAGACATCAACTGGCTTTACAACTTGGCTGAAGGTTCATCTGTGGATGGCATCGTTGCCGATTGGATTGGCGACACCGATCGTTTGGTTTTGGTTACTCGCGGCGCGGATGGCACTTCGATTTATCGACGTGGTGGAGTGCGCATCGATGTTCCAACTCGTGCCATCAACGTGGTGGATACCGTTGGTGCCGGCGACACCTTCTGCGCAAACCTGCTTGGACAGCTCAGCGATGTCGATGCACTTGGCACCGATCCATTTGATCGCATTGCCAACCTGAGTGACGATGACCTGCGTGGCATGGTTCGCGTGGCCGCCGTGGCAGCCTCGATTACCTGCGAGCGTGCGGGATGCGAACCTCCAACCCTGACCGATCTGAACGCTGTTCTAGCAAGCCTTTAATGTCGCCGGATTAGGCGAGAATTAGAGGATGGACCTAAATACCAATTTTTTGCTACTCATCATTGGCATCGCGCTTGCCATTTCCGCAGGTTTCGCCTTTGTGATTGCCCGTACCGCTAAGAGCAAGGGATATAGCTTCGGTTGGTTCTTCTTCTTTGGTTTTGTCAGTTACCTTCTGGCATCTGTGGTGACAGTGTTCCTAAAGCCAAAGGGTGAGCAGCAGGCAAAGCCAAAGCTGAGTTCACTATTACTACTGGTTACCGGAATCATCGTTGAATTCGGCGGCCTTTCGTTACTGCCAAACCTCGACCCGTCACTCAGCAATGAACAGGCTGTGCATGAATTTTCGTCAAGCAGCCAGGTGATGGGTGGGTTATTTGTTGCCATCGCTGGAATTCTAATAATCATGGGCAGCGTTGCTAACGACTACCGCGGCGGCGAAACCAAACAGGTTCGTCAGCTCTAAACGTTTGCTACGATTTCCGCTCTAAATAGAGTCTTGTTTTCGCTGGTACTTTCGAGAGTCCAGTTCAAAGCCAATTCGTTCAGAATTTGGGTTCCGTATCCGGTGCTCGCCTCTTTTTTAGTCGGAGCCTTACCGTTGTTTAGGACCTGAAGTTTAATCAAGCCCTTCTCTAGCTTTGCGGTAACCTCAACTTCGTTCGCACCACCATGCTTGATTGCATTAGAGATTGCCTCTCGGATTACCTCGACAAAAGATTCAGCGGCATTGGTTGATTTCTTAAGTGAGTCATATACGATTTTTGGCACATTGAAGTAAATCTCACAAACACCTGACCAAACATCGATTATTTCTCGTACTACTTGTCGCACTGAAGTAACTTCGGTTTGTTCAAAACGAAGTGCATCAAGTGCGTCGCCGAGATCCGAGTTGATTTCTTGAAGCAAATTTTTGCTCGGTCGTTTTGCCTGCGCTAGCCGGATAGCTGATGCATAGAGGGCTGCCTGCACTGGTCCGTGCAGCACGGTTGCGATGCGACGGCGATTCAGCCAGAGTTCCTGCTTAGCCTGAGCATTGAGCAGTTCCAGTTCGCGGTTAACTTCTTCTAGCGCTTGAGATGCCTGCTGAAGAAGCTGATAGCGGCTTTGAGCTGCGAAGAATACCAATCCGAAAATCACATTCAAACTGATTAGTCGAGGCTCTGAAATTTCAAGTAGGTGGGGTCCGAGAAATGCGATTGCTAACGTGACCACACCGGTAATTAGCGTATAAACAACCATCACCAGCACCATGGAAGGGATTGCTCGTAATTGAAGGTTAAACGTGAAGGTTTTAGCAAGGCGCAATATTGCAAATGTAGCAATTGCCAAAATCGCAAGAACCGCACCACCGACATATGGCCCGCCGAAGGTAAGCATTGGTGATGAGCACATCATGGTTAGCAAGAAGGTTGAAAGCCCAGGCAGGAATAGTTGGCTAACCTGGAGTTTGGTCTTTGGGTTTAGGCGGGCGAGAAAATTCGCTCGATCAAGTTCTACACGTGGATCCGATAGTTGATTACCCTCGCTAGCCACCGATTGACTCAATGGGCGCACCACCGTATCAACCGTGCTGCGCAGAGCAGTAATCTGCTTTCCAATGTCACTAGATTTTGTGGCATTTACGCGCTGCATTAGATCGGTGATTACTGGCATAAGCAGACCGCTTACACGGCCCGCGATTTGAGATTTCTGTTCGGCAATTTCAAGCTTCATAGAGTTCAAACGATTGGTGCGACGGATGGTCTGTGCCTGAAGTTTCTTGAGCGTGCTGTTGGCACGGTCAAAGTTTGAAATCAAAATTGTTGCGATTGGAAACACACAGAAGACATACGTTCCGGATCCGAGCAACCTATAGAAAATCTCAACCTGGTCCACCACTCCTATCGATGTTCCAACGGCGTATATCGCCGAACCGCGAACCACGCCCAGTAGCCAATAGGTAGGTAGGTACAAGACTTTAGGTACCTCGTAGCGAAGGAATATCGGTCGAATCAGAAATGCTGCAATAAGTAATGCAACATATCCTGCTGAAGCTACTAATAACCACTCATTCAAGCTGCCAGGTTCGCGACCGAAATCTAGGGTCAGGTTTGTGGAGATAAGAGGTAAGCCAACGAGTAACAGAGTGCGCCAATTTAAAGCTAGGTTGCTTGAAAATTGTTGGAAGTATCGGCTGAAACGGAGTTCGCCATTAGCCTTACGCGCTGGCACTGTTACTCACCTGGGCGAGTAGCAATCAAGAATTTCTTGGTTGCTTCAACTCGAGCATTTCCACTGGCGTGCACATCGATACCGAGTTGCTCGAAAATTCGACTAACCATACCCTCAACTGCGCGCACCGAAGTGCCACGAGCTTCTGAAATTTGCTGGTTGGTTAGGCCCTCGGCGATTTGCTTCATTACTTCGAGCTGTTTCTTTGACAGGCTCGCGAACGGGCGATTTGGATCTAGGTCGTGACGGTGCTTATCGGTGATTTGATCGGTTAACACTGCGTCCAGGGTGTCAATCAATTGATTTGAATCAATTAGTTCTGACTTACGAAGGTAAGCGGTGTGCTTGCCAATGATCTTTGAATCACGGCCGGCGTGACGTGGATCTGGGAGGTTGGTCAAAAAGACGATTGCTACTTCAGGGTTTTCCTTGGCCATTGCGGTTGCGAAGTCGAAACCGTCTGGTCCTGGGCCAAGTTCGATATCGACCACAAGGCCATCTGGATCGTTTGCAAGACAAGCACGGCGCGCATCAGCAGCGTTTGCTGCAGTGCTTACGGAGAAGCCCGCACCCTCGAGGGTTTTTCCAATTAGGTCGCGAAGCAGTGCTTCGTTTTCGACCACAACAATGTGTCTTGCGTACATAACCGTCTAAGCCTAGTTAGGCAGGCAGAACCTTCAAAGTCTTAAGAGTCGGATCTGCCACAAAGGCGATGCGAACCCCGATATCACGGGCCTGGAAAAGTGCTCCGAGGGCGGCCTCGGTGATCCGCTCCCCAGGGCTGAGCACCGGAACGCCAGGTGGGTAAGGGCAAATCATCTCGGCCGAGACGCGACCGACGGCATCCTTTGAGTCGACCACTTCGTAGCCAGAGAAGAAGGCTTCGCGAGGAGTAACCACTACTTCAGGTTCAATCGAGAACGCCGGAAGGATTTCAATTGGACGCGGGGTGTCTTTGTACTCGTTTACCGATTTGATAATTCGTCGAATCAGGTCGTCAATGCGGTCTGGAGTATCGGCGAAGGTAATCATCGGAATGATGAGGTCACGGTTTGCCATTTCAACATCGATGTTGGCGGCTAGTAAGTCTGCTTCAACCTTGTTGCCATCGGCTCCGCAACTTGAAAGCAAAATAACTAACTTGAGTGGATCTATGTATTCGCCATCGATTACGTCGATGCCAGCCGCGCGCAAAGTTGCACGACCCTTTTCGGTTGCTTCGATAACCGGGCCGATAAGTTCTTCACCGTGACGTTCGAGAAGTGCACGTGCCGCATCGATAGAAGCAAGAATTCGCCCGGACATTGAAGTGGTTTGAGTTGAGTCAAACATTTTGTTGAAGCGAGGAAGATCAACGTACTGCGAGTTAACCAAAACAAAACTCGCCTGGGAATAACTTGGCAAGGTTTTGTGCGCGGAGGTGACAACAATGTCTGCGCCTTCGGCGAGAGGGTGCTGTGGAAGTTCCGGATGGAATCCATAGTGTGCTGCCCAAGCTGCATCAACCACGAGTGGAATTCCATATTCGTGAGTGACTTTCGCAAGACGTGGAATGTTTGACATGGTGCCAACGTAAGAAGGTTCACCAATCAACACCGCCTTGGCATCGGGGTGCTGCTTTAAAGTTTCGGCTAAACGTGTTGACGGCAAATACTCTGGCAATCCAGTTTCTGGGTTGATCTCGGGGCGAATCCAAATTGGGGTGACACCGGCATAAACCAAACCGACCAGCACAGACTTGTGCAGGGTGCGCGAGACGATGACTTTGTCGCCAGGCCCGGCAACCGCCATGACTGCTGCGTGGTTCGAGCCGGATGATCCGTTCACACCAAAACGGCAGAGATCTGCGTTCCAGAGCTTGGCGGCGAGCGCCTCTGCTTCAAGAATCAGGCTTGGAGAAATTCGGTGCGGGTGATTACCCGGTAGCACCGGGATGTCGCCATCGACCACGGTGCCAGTTAAATCATTGCGGCCTTTGTGGCCAGGAATTTGGAATGGAGAGCGGTCAGTCTCCATGTCACGAATCCACGCGTCTAA
>JBFYJA010000114.1:0-3489 GCA_041311675.1 Micrococcales bacterium
AGATGATGCCGAACAGTGCCGGCACATACTCCGACAACGGGAACTGCCACAAAGGATATTTCAATAGTTCGTGAACCGTGTGCGAGAAGTAAATTGTCGGCACGGTCAAACCGAGTGCCCACCAGAACTGCTTCTTGAAGATCTTTGGATCGTGATGCGAGTGATTGTGACCAGAGTGGTCATGCCCGGCATGCATTGTGTGATCCATAGCTCCATGACCCGCATGGTCGTGCTCGCCACCGGTTTCACAACAGTTGTGACCAGTCTGAGTCTCGCCATGCTTGTGGTGCTCGCGATTGCACTTGCATTCATTCGGAGGGCAGTGACACTCTCCGCCAGGATTGTGATCGCATGAGCACATCGGGGCTTGGCCTTGGTGTGCGCAGTTTTCGTGATCCATTAGTTCATTATCTCTCGGGCTCAAAGTAGATTGAACCAATGAAGATCACCAAGTACGAACACGCTGCCCTGGTTCTCGAACTCAACAACGAGAAGCTAATCATCGATCCGGGTTCGTACACTAAGACCATGCCTGAGCAACACCACGTGAAGGCAATCGTGATCACCCACATTCACGATGACCACTGCAACGAAGCGCAGCTAGACAAAATCATCGCGAACAACCCTGACATCAAGATTTACACCACCGACGAAGTATGTCGCCGACTAACCGAATCACGCCCAAACTTTGAAACCGTTGCCGTTCACCACGGCGACCACTACCGCGAAGGCGATTTCACCATCGAGTTCTTTGGCGACATGCACCTAGAAATTCACTCCAGCTGGCCGCTCTGCCAAAACGTTGGGGTGATGATCAACAAGCAGCTCTACTACCCCGGTGACAGCTTCACCACACCAGACGAACCGGTAGCCATGCTCGCAGTACCAAGCTCGGCGCCTTGGGCAAAACTAGGAATGATCATCGACTTCGTCAACGAGGTAAAACCAAAACACGCATTCGCCACGCACAACATCCACCTCAGTCCTGAGGGTCACCAGATGTATAACGGCCGCATCAAGATGATCGCCGAATCAAACGGCGGAGATTTCACTCACCTCGAACCAGGCGAGAGCATCACGCTCTAACCGAGCGCAACGATTACCGCCAGCACCACTGACAACAACAAAACCGGCACCCACATATTGCGCTCTTTCTTGCTGCGCGAGATGCCATTCATAATCAAACCGAGAACGTTGAAACCAACCAAAACCCAGTTGGCAATCGAATTGAGATCAGCCGGAAGCAGCGGAGTGAATACTCCAGCCTGAGCCATGTAGTGACCGGCAATCGCGAGCAAAACCACAAACGAAACCGCACTGCCTACCCGCAATTGATTAGGTAGCCTCCCAACGTTCTGGCCGCCAAAGGCGTATTCGCCCATTGGAGCACCCAAGACCAGCGCCAGCTGAAATAGCGCCACCAGTATCTGAACGATTGCCATGATGATTGCCGCTGTTTGCATGGCTTCAGGCTAACTCAGAGCGAGGTCAATTGATGCGGTGCCGCTTTCAGCAACTAGGCGAGAAACGCAGCAGGCAATCTTTTCGCGTTCCGCTTTTTGCTCTGGACTGTAGAAAACATCGCGGTGATCAATCTTTCCGTCAATCGAAAGAATTCTTGCCTCGCACAAGCCACATTCACCTTTGCGGCAATCCGACATCACTTCCAAGCCTGAGGCTTCAAGCGCCTCAATGATGGTCTGATTTTTACCAACCGAAACTTCAACTCCGCGCTCTGGTACACGAACAGTGAAAACCTCCGGCTCAAACCAGCCGCTAGCGCCAAAGGTTTCGTAGCGAAGATTAGTTATGTCCAAGTCACTGCCAGCGAAAGCGCGTCGAATTTCATCCATCAGACGAATTGGTCCGCACATGTAGAGCTCAGTTGCATTGTCGACGGACTTCATGACTTCGCTAACGTTCAAGCGATTTTCTTCGTCATCGATGTGAATCTTAAGTTTGTCACCGTGCAGTGCTTTAAGTTCCTCTGCGAAAGCCATCGCCTTGCGACTACGTGCGACATAGAAAAACTCATAGTTTGCGCCGAATTCTTTGAGTTGTTTTGCCATTTCAACGATTGCTGTGATGCCGATTCCGCCGGCTAGTAACACATACTTTTTAGCCCCGAATCTCAGCGGAAAATTCTGAATTGGCTGGGTGATGTCTAGCTGATCGCCAATTGCCAATTGGTGCATCGCAATTGACCCGCCCCTTGAATTACGCACCTCGAAAACCGCAATCTCCAGGTCAAGCAAATCGTTCGACTGACGAACCACCGAATACGAACGACGAACCTTTTCTCCATTGATGTTTACCATCAAGTCGATGTGAGATCCGGCTTGAGCTTTTGCAGGGTTCGACTGGCGAATTACAAACTTCTTAATCTTCTCGGCAACCTCAGCGACTTCAATAACCTCGCCCTGCTGCCAAACCTCAACGTTGGTTGCTGCCATTATTCCGCTGGCCAACCGGCTTCTGGACGAGTGTTTAGGCGGCCTTCAGCCAGTAACGCCTTCTCGAGCAGGCGGCGAACCCACATGCCACCAGCATCGATATTGAGGTTGTAGAACTCATAATCTGGGTTGGCGTCGATGGCCTGCTGCTGTGCTCGCAGCATGACTTCGTCTTCGCCAAACACGCGAGTCACACCTTCGCGAAGCTGAGTGGTGATGAGTTGACTCTCCAAACGGTAGTTGCGCTGGAAAGACCAGAAGTAGTGGGTGGTGCGTTCGGTTTCTGGCGTCATTGTGTTCATCACATAACCGTTTACACCCTGGCTGCGATCACCCTCGGGAGCACCGGTACCTGCCTTGGCAACACCAACATCAATGCAAATGGTTGATGGAGCTTCAAAGTGAATAATCTGCCAGCGATCAACCTTGCCAACGTAGTCAGGAAATTTGTCCGCTAGGTTCTTTTTCCAAAATGGAGGTGGGTCAATGTTGCGCATCCATCGCGTAACGGTGACTGTTTTGTCATCATGAGTAGTGATGAAATCAGCTTCACTAAGTTCAGCCTGACCAATACTCGAACCGTGAACAAACTCCTCGTGAGTTAGGTCCATCAGGTTGTCAACGATTAGCTGGTAGTTGCAGTCAGCGTGAATAGTTTTTCCATCACCAGCCCAATCCGGGTGATCCATCTGATGCATGTCTGGGATCAAATCTGGATTCGCTAGTGCAGGATCGCCAAGCCAAACCCAAATAAACCTGTAGCGAGATACCGCCGGGAAAGATGGGACCGTTGCACTCGGATTAATAGTTTCTTGAGCTGGCATAGAAACGCAGCGTCCAGCCGAGTTGTAAACGATGCCGTGATACGGACACTGAATCCCATCGCGTCCAACGACTTTGCCAAGTGACAGTGGGGCAAGTCTGTGCCAACAGGCATCCGCGAGAGCAACAGGATGTCCGTCTTCGGTGCGATAAAGCGCAAGTGGACGATCACAAATGCGACGAGCTAGCGGAGTGCGGGTGACCTCGTGATCCC
>JBFYJA010000115.1:0-3474 GCA_041311675.1 Micrococcales bacterium
GGCAAGCTATTCCACATCGACCTAAACGGTCAGCGCGGAATCAAGTACGACCAAGACCTCGTATTCGGTCACGGCGATCTCGCTAACGCATTCTCACTCGTGCACCTACTTGAATTTGGTAACAACGGTTCAAGCGCATACAACGGACCACGTCACTTCGACTACAAGCCATCACGCACTGAAGACGTCACCGGAGTTTGGGCATCTGCTGCAGCCAACATGCGCATGTACTTGCTCTTGAAGGAACGCGCACAGGCATTCCAGAATGACCCAGAGGTTCAGGCAGCACTCAAGGCAGCTCGCGTTGATGAACTAAGCAAGAGCACATTGAACCCAGGCGAGAGCTATGACGACCTAATCGCGTCTGACTCAGCATTCGACCCGAACACTTACTACAACGGCAAGGGCTTCAACTTCGTTCACCTGAACCAGTTGGCAATGGAGCACCTAATGGGCGCTCGCGGCTAGTGACCGAGCTCGTAATCGGCGTCGATTCATCGACGCAGAGCTGCAAGGTTTTGGTCTGCGACGCGGCTACCCTCGAGGTGGTTCGCGAGGCTAAGACCAGCCATCCGGATGGCACCGAGGTTGACCCAGAACTCTGGTGGTCGGCTCTGAAGGCCTCTATCCAGCAGGCCGGCGGGCTTGCTGACGTAAAGGCACTCAGCGTTGGTGGGCAGCAGCACGGGTTGGTAGCTCTTAATGCTGAGGGTCGCGTGGTTCGTAAGGCACTGCTCTGGAACGACACCCGAAGTGCAGATCAAGCCGAGCAACTAATTGCAAAATTCGGAAAGAAGTTTTTAACTGAGCACACCGGATCGGTACCGGTGGCATCTTTCACAGCAACCAAGTTGCTCTGGGTTTCGCAAAATGAACCTGATCTCGCAAAAACAATTGCCGCTGTTTGCTTGCCGCACGATTACCTAACTTGGCGTCTTGCCGGTTATGGCCCAGAAGGCGAATCGGAATTTGGTCCGCAGTTGGATCAGCTGGTTACCGATCGCAGTGATGCATCGGGTACTTCTTATTTCAATGGGACCAAGAATGAATACGTGCAAGAAATTCTGGATTTCGTCATAGATCACAAAATTGTTTTGCCAAAGGTATTGAACGCTGCCGAGGTTGCCGGAAAACTTTCACCAAAGTTAGCTGGGGAACTTGGAGCAACATCTGAGGTATTACTCGGTGGTGGAATGGGTGACAATGCCGGAGCTGCAATGGGTCTCAACCTGCAGTCTGGTGACATCGCAATTTCAATCGGCACCAGCGGAACTATTTTTGGAGTGGTTCCTGGACCGAGTGCGGATGAATCTGCAGCGATTGCCGGTTTCGCAAGTGCCGACGGTCACTACCTTCCGCTTATTTGTACATTGAATGCAGCACGCGTTTTGGATTGGGCAGCAAAGTTGCTGAACGTGGACTTTGACGAGCTAGGTCGATTGGCACTCGCGGCAAAACCTGGAGCAGAGGGAGTAAAACTAACTCCTTACTTCGAAGGTGAACGCACTCCGAATCTTCCGGATGCAACTGCAACCATCGAAGGTTTGCGTATCGGCACTGGCACTCGCGAGAACATCGCGCGAGCTGCAATCGAGGGAATGCTCCGTGGATTGGGTGTTGGCAAAGAAGTACTTGAGTCCAAAGGTTTTGACATCAACAAGATTTTCTTGATTGGTGGAGCGGCTGCCAACCCTGCGGTTCAGCAGATTGCTCGCGAGCTATTCGGTGAGGGCGTTACCGTGCCGAAGGCCAATGAATACGTGGCTCTTGGCGCTGCCCGCCAGGCAGCATCGCTTCTAAAAAACTAGTTGCTTTAGATCTTCTGACGAGCCCTTGGGATTGCCGGTGCAACTACCGGTTTGCCAACGATGTTGCTGATAGTTCCAACGCCTTCGATGGTCATACGAACTTCGTCGCCTGCCTTTAGCGGAGCCGGAGTGAGTTCGCCATTGCGACCCCAAAGTTCCGCCAAGCAGCCTCCCCAACCGCAGGTGCCTGAGCCGATCAGGTCGCCAGGGGCAACCATGGTGTTACGCGACGCGTAGGCAACCAATTCGTTTAGCGGCCAGCCGATGTTCGAAAGTGAGTCTTCTCCGTAGAGTTCGCCATTCACCCAAACCTTCATGTTCAGCGGAAGGAATCCTTCGCTGTCTAGGCGATCTTCGAATTCATCTGCTGTAACGATCCACGGGCCAATTGTGGTGGCAAAATCTTTACCTTTTGCTGGGCCGAGACGAACCTTCATTTCACGTGCCTGTATGTCACGTGCTGACCAGTCATTCATCACGGTGTAACCAAAGATTGCTCGCTTAGCTTGTTCAGGAGATAAATTTCTTCCGGGTTCGCCATCGATTGATCCGACAATAATTCCAAGCTCGAGTTCGTAGTCCAACTTTTCACTCGGTGGAGGCGACATAACTTCGTCTGGGCCGATGATGGCGTGTGGATTGGTGAAGTAGAAAGTTGGGAAGTCATACCATTCATCAACAACACCTGACGAGTTGTCGATGCTCTGTGTCACACCTTCAACGTGTGCTTCGAATGCGACTCCATCGCGAACTGTCACCGGCTTTAGTGGAGCAAGGAGGCAAATATCTTTCGCTGAGTGCTTTTCATTTTGGTTTTGACTTGCAACAATCTTTAGCGCAGCAGGCAAACCCATTTCTAAAAGCGACTGAATGGTGAGCCCGTTTTCGAATGGCACCGCATAGAAATCATTTTCGTCACCGACGAAGTATCCTTCGTGGTTTTGACCCTTGTGGTTCCAGCGTCCTAGTTTCATTAGTTGCCCCCAAGTGACTCAACGATGATGCCAACGCCCTGTCCGCCACCACCGCAGATGCCAATGGCACCCTTGTGTCCGGCACCGAGTGCGGCAAGCGAACGTGCGAGGTGACCGACGATTCGTGCGCCTGAAGCGCCAACCGGGTGACCAATCGCAATGGCACCGCCGTGGATGTTCACCTTGTCGCTGCTAACGCCAAGCGCTTCGGTGGATGCAGCCGATACGGCAGCAAAGGCTTCATTAATCTCGTAGAGCTCGAGGCCGCTCACCTCTAGTCCAGCTTTGGCAGCTGCCGCTTTGATGGCATTGGCTGGCTGGTGGTTTAGCGAGTAGTCCGGTCCGGCAACGATTGAGTGAGCGAGCACCTTGGCCACACCCTTGATGCCGTTGTCCTTGGCGAATTTTTCGCTGACCAAAACTAGTGCTGCTGCCCCATCGGTCAACTGCGATGAGTTGGCGGCGGTGATGGTTCCATCAACTGCAAAAGCTGGCTTTAGTGAGGCAAGTTTTTCGAGTGACGTTGCTGATCGAATGCCATCGTCGGTAGTGATTTCATCGATCGCCGAAATTTCTTCGTCGACAAATGCACGAGACTTCTCTGCACGTTGGTGCGAGTCAAACGCAATCTGATCTTGAGCTAGGCGAGTGGTGCCAAGTTTTTTGGTGCTGTCTTCTGTAGCTTCACCCAT
>JBFYJA010000018.1:0-10472 GCA_041311675.1 Micrococcales bacterium
GTTTGGCTAGTGCCACTGGCACACCAATCACCGGAAGAGTGGTTACCGAAGCCAACATGCCAGGCAAGTGAGCTGCGCCTCCGGCACCGGCGATGATTACCTTGAATCCGGCTCCGGCTGCAGCCTTGCCCCACTCGATCATTCTTTCTGGGGTGCGGTGAGCCGAAAGTACTTCAACTTCCGCTTCGATTCCAAATTCTTTTAGAACCTGAACTGCGTCGGACATTACCGACCAGTCAGAATCGGAGCCCATGACTACGCCAACTAGCGGGTGATTAGACATTTGAGCTCCTTGCTTTCAAACCTAAATATTAGGCTGACGGCTGCTGCTAACCCCGTAGCAACACCGCCGCCGCACCCTTGGCTTCAGCGAGCGCAAAATCTAGATTGTCGGAAACCACTGTGACGTGGCCCATCTTGCGCCCCTTGCGGGCACCTTTGCCGTAGGTGTGCAGCTTGGCTTGCGGGTGCTGCTTCATAGCTTTCTCGAAGTGTTCGACGAAAGAGTTGTTTTCGTCAACGCCAAGCAGATTAACCATCACTGCCCACTCACCCTTTGGCGCGGTGTCGCCCAGCGGTAAGCCGACAACGGCACGAAGGTGCTGCTCAAACTGGGAGGTCACCGAACCTTCAATAGAGAAGTGTCCGGAGTTGTGAGGGCGCATTGCCAATTCGTTGATCAGTAATTCGCCTTCGGCAGTGACAAACATTTCGACTGCAAGCACTCCGGTAACCCCGAGTCCGTGAGCAACAGTTTCAGCAATCTTTTCCGCGGCTGCAAACATCTGAGCAGAGGTATTTGGTCGCGGAGAAATGACCACAGAGCAAACACCGTTTTCCTGAATTGTCTCCACTAGCTGCCACGGCTTGAATTCTCCACTAGGGGTGCGGGCTGAAAGTTGCGCAACTTCCCCAATGAAATTAACTTTTTGCTCTGCGAGCAGGCTGCCGCCAAATGATTCGATGTTGGCAAACCAATCTGAGGCATCCTCTGCCGAGCGAACTACGCGAACACCTTTACCGTCGTAGCCACCGATCGGAGTTTTCAAAATTGCAACGCCATCGTTGGCCGCAATGAAATCTTTAAGTTCGCTAGCGGTTTTGATTTCCGCCCAGTTTGGCATCGGAAGATTGAGTTCACTTAGCCGCTTGCGCATGTGCAATTTGTTTTGAGCAAAAGCCAAAGCCTTCGATGGCGGTTGCACGCTAACTCCAGCAGCTTCCAAAACTCTAAGCACATCAAGGGGTACGTGTTCGTGATCGAAGGTAATGACATCAACCGAGTCGGCAAAAGCCTGAACGTTTTCAATTTGGTTGTAATCGCCGACCATTGATACTGCCAGTCCGGCAGATGAAACTTCGGCTTCGGCAAGCACCCTGAATTCTAGCCCCAGGTGAATTGCAGGTGGCGTCATCATGCGAGCCAGCTGGCCGCCGCCAATCGCGCCAATTCGAGGGGTTTTCATACCTATATTGTCGCCTATTTATAGGTAGTTGCGCAGGGAGACCGCTAGCTTCTTAGGCTGAGCCAAGCCCTCGAGCTCAATTGGCTCACCGACCTGAGGCTGAATCACAACCTTGCGACCCTTGGCAAAAGTAATCTCACGGATTTCTGCCCAGGCTAAATCGACACTCTTGCCACCGAATAATCCCTGGCGAATTGTGAGCCTTGTACTGGTGATGTCCAAATAAAAACTTAGGTGGCGGATGATCGGCGCTAACCAGAAAGCTGCTGCAAACAAACCGCACAAAGTCAAAATTGTGTAATACAACCACTGCTCAACGGTGATGTTGCTGATGTAACTCGCCACTGCCGCAGCCAGAAAAAGTGCCGACATCGGGAACACCAGACTCATCGCACTCTTACGAATGCGACCGATGTATTCCTCAGACTTAAAACTCACCTGTTAATTGTGTCGCAGGTGAACGATATCTCCGACTGATACCGCAGTGTGTTTTCCATCGTGTGCAACCACGATTCGACCAAGGTCATCAATGTCGATAGCCTCGCCTAGCAATTCTTTTTCGCCAGGCAAAAAAACTCGCACCGCCCTGCCAATGGTTGAGCAAGAGTTTTTGATTGCTTGCAGCAATTCGGTGCCAGCCAATTCTCCATGACAAGAAATGAAGTCTTCGTAATTGCGTCGTAGGTGCTTCAGATATTCTGCAAACACCGCATCGATACTCGGCACCGCGATTCCCTCTTGTGAAAGTGAACTTGCGGTTTCTACCGGCAACTGTTCGCGAGACTGAAAAACGTTTAGTCCGGTACCGATAACCACGCCGGATAAATCGGAGAGAGCTTCGCTCAGTACTCCGGCAACTTTCAAGTCACCAATCAGAACATCGTTCGGCCACTTGACCATTGCACGCTTCGTGCCACCAAAACTCGAAACTGCATTTGCCAGCGACAATCCTGCAATAAGAGGTAGCCAGGAAAACTGGGTCGGAGCCACTGAACTTGGTCGAAGCAAAACCGAAGCCGTCATCGAGCTGCCGGCTGGCGCTTCCCAACTGCGACCAGATCGACCTCGGCCCGAAACCTGCTCGTCGGTGATGAGCACCGAGAAATCCGGAAGCGAGGCTGCCTCAGTCACTAGGTCAGTATTAGTTGAGCCGGTGCGGGCCACCCAACGGATGTCGCTGGCTTGGGCACTTGCGAGAGGAAAGTCCATGGCTACAGGCTAGCGGCTGTGGGTTTTCACAATGAAAATGCCCATTTGCTTGGAGGTTATCTTCAAAAGAATGGCCCAATCTTGGGTTTAGAGTTGCCGTTATGACCCACGAAGCCCCAAAACCAGTCGAAGACTTTTCGACCACAGCCGGCAAGATTCAAGATTTCAAGAACCGATACTACGAGGCAGTGCACGCCAGTGGTGAAGCGGCAGTTGAGAAGCAGCACGCCAAAGGCAAGAACACCGCACGTGAGCGCATCGAAATGTTGCTCGACCCTGGATCATTTGTGGAGCTCGATGAATTTGTGCGTCACCGCTCGACCGCATTCGGCATGGACAAGAACCGCCCATATGGCGACGCCGTAGTCACCGGTGTCGGTACCATCAACGGCCGTCAGGTTGCGATCTTCTCTCAAGACTTCACTATCTTTGGTGGTTCACTTGGTGAGACTGCCGGAAACAAAATCATTAAAGTAATGGATCTAGCCATTGCCACCGGCGTACCAATTATTGGAATGTTGGATTCAGGTGGAGCACGTATTCAAGAAGGTGTAATCGCACTTGGTAAGTACGGTGAAATTTTCAAGCGCAACACAATGGCTTCAGGTGTGATTCCACAGATTTCAATCATCATGGGTCCAGCTGCTGGTGGAGCGGTTTACTCCCCTGCACTCACCGACTTCGTAATCATGGTCGACAAAACTTCAAACATGTTCGTTACGGGACCTGATGTAATCAAGGCAGTTACTGGTGAAGACGTTGGTATGGAAGAACTCGGTGGAGCTCGTACTCACAACACCACTTCCGGTGTTGCTCACTACCTAGCTGACGACGAAGACGATGCAATCGACTACGCGCGAACGCTACTTAGCTTCTTGCCGGAAAACAATTTGTCTGAAAGTGTCGCCTACGATGCCGAGGGTGCACTCGAGGTAACCGACGAAGATCGCAAACTCGACGTCATCATTCCTGACTCACCAAACCAGCCTTACGACATGCACACCATAATCGAGTTGCTTGTCGATGGCGGAGAGTTCCTTGAGATTCAACCGTTGTTTGCTCCGAACATCGTGATTGGTTTCGCTCGCGTTGATGGACGCAGCGTTGGAATCGTGGCAAACCAACCGAGCCAGATGGCCGGAACTCTGAACATCGAAGCTGGCGAAAAAGCCGCTCGCTTCGTGCGTTTCTGCGATGCCTTCTCGATTCCAATCCTCACCTTGGTGGACGTACCTGGCTACCTACCAGGCACCGACCAAGAATGGGCTGGAGTAATTCGCCGCGGAGCCAAGTTGCTTTACGCGTACGCTGAGGCAACCGTGCCGCTAGTCACCGTAATCACTCGCAAGGCATACGGTGGCGCTTACATCGTTATGGGCTCAAAGCAGCTCGGTGCCGACATCAACCTGGCCTGGCCAACTGCCGAGATTGCAGTTATGGGAGGTCAGGGTGCCATCAACATTTTGTATCGCAACGAAATCAAGAAGGCAGAGGAAGCTGGCGAAGACATCGCGAAGGTTCGCGCTCGTCTAGCTGCTGAATACACCTATAACGTTGCATCTCCGTTCCTCGCTGCTGAGCGTGGCGAACTCGATGGCATTAT
Source organism: Micrococcales bacterium (assembly GCA_041311675.1). Classification (GTDB taxonomy): domain Bacteria; phylum Actinomycetota; class Actinomycetes; order Actinomycetales; family Microbacteriaceae; genus Rhodoluna. Next base: position 4,279 of record JBFYJA010000018.1, read on the forward strand.
CGAACCGTCACACACTCGCATAGAAATCATCAAGGCACTTCGAGCACTTCGCACCAAGCGTGCAACAGTGCCGCCCAAGAAGCACGGAAACATTCCGCTGTAAACATGACTGATCACGAATTCCAAGATGCACTCAAGGTGGTGCGTGGTAACCCTACTGCCGAAGAACTCGCGGCTGTGATTGCCATCGTTGAGGCTGCGGCTGCCGAAGAAAAAGCCAGCTCAAGTTCTGCAAGACGTGCGCCTCGTTCAACTTGGAATCGAAATCAAGTGCAACTTCGAGGTGGCATCACGCCTGGTTTTGGTCAGTGGAACGCATCGTTCCGCGATGGCCTAAATTAGGTGCATGACTCGTAAACCTTCTGCACTTGATCAGGTAGCCGACAACTGGCTTCAGCGAATGGCTGAACTCAGCCCAATTTTTGCAACCGACATTGGGCAAGCCGGTGGCGAAGACAAACTGGACGATGAATCTCCAGCCGGTCACGAACTTTATTACACCGAAGCAAAGCGAGTGCTTGCCGAAGTTGATTCGACAGCGATTAGTGACGAGGTTGACCGCATCACCGCAGACGCGATGCGTCGCAGTCTCGAACTAGACCTTGAGCTTCACGAAGCAAAAGTTCATCACCGCAACCTGAATGTGATTGCTTCTCCCGTGCAGGGAATCCGCGAGGTCTTCGACATTTCACCAACCGGCACAGAACTGGATTGGTCAAACATTTCCAAGCGCCTATCTGCCGTTCCTGAAGCGGTAGCTGGCTACATCGAGACACTACGACTCGGTATTGCCAGCGGCGACACCCCCGCACGACGTCAGGTAGAGCGCTGCATCGAGCAGTCTCTCGACAACGTGAAGGCCGGTGGCTTCTTTGAATCCTTTGCCAAGGAAGCCAAGCCAGAAAACGGAGAACTTCCTGATTCACTAAAGCAAGAACTCGAAGTTTCGGCAAAAGACGCAGTCGTCGGTTACGAGACGCTTATCGATTTCATGAAGAACGAACTGCTACCAAAAGCAAACAGCGAAGATGCCATCGGCCGCGAGCGCTATGAGCTGTTTAGCCGTCGTTTTGTTGGCGCAAAAATCAACCTCGATGAAACCTACGAGTGGGGCAAAGAGGAACTAGCTCGCGTTGTCGCAGAGCAAGAGGCGGTGGCCAAAGAGATCAAACCTGGCGCCTCAATTGAAGAGGCAAAAGCTTTCTTGAACAACGACCCCGCTCGCAAGTTGCACGGCACAAAAGCATTACAGGAGTGGATGCAGAAACTCAGTGACGCCGCAATCGAAAAATTGAGCGGCACCCACTTCGATATTGCAGTTCCACTAAAGAAACTCGAGTGCATGATTGCACCTTCACAAACCGGTGGTATTTATTACACCGGACCAACCGACGACTTCTCGCGACCTGGCCGCATGTGGTGGTCGGTGCCAGCTGGTGTCGAAGAATTTGAAACCTGGCGCGAAACAACAACCGTTTATCACGAAGGCGTGCCTGGTCACCACCTACAAGTTGGTCAGCAGGTTTACAACCGCGATGAACTGAACTCGTGGCGTCGACTCGCATCATGGAGTTCAGGTCATGGCGAAGGTTGGGCGCTTTACGCCGAAAGACTAATGGCAGATCTTGGCTTCCTTGATGACCCAGCAGATCGATTGGGAATGCTCGACGGCCAACGCATGCGAGCAGCTCGCGTGGTGCTCGACATTGGTGCCCACCTGAAGAAACCTCGCCTCGACGGCACCGGACATTGGGACTTCGACTATGCGCTCGACTTCATGACCAAGAATGCAGGTGAAGGACCAGCCTTCGTTAACTTCGAAGTGCATCGCTACTTTGGTTGGCCAGGTCAGGCACCAAGTTACAAAATTGGCCAGCGCATCTGGGAAAACATCCGTGATGAAGCGATGGCGAAGCAAGGCTCTGCTTTTGACATCAAGGCTTTCCATCGAAAGGCGTTGAACCTTGGTGGGCTTGGGTTAGACACCCTACGCCTGGCAATGAGTTAACGCTCACCCAGTTTTAGGTCTAGGTCCGGAGTAACCACTCGTGGCCTGCTCGCGGTCACACGAATCAGCCAGTCCTCCCCCGGTTGGGTGCGAACCGTTACACGACCACTATTGACCTCGCCAAGTGCCGCAACCACTAGGTCGAGCAAATCGTCCAGCTGCTCGCGATCGATAAGTTCAATGCCGCCGTCATCAAGGAGCGCAACATCCACTCCACGTTGGCGTGCCGCAGCGACAGCGCGCTTAACTTTTCGATTCACCAAAAGCCCGCCCGCGATATCATCGCGCAACGATTCTTCGGTTACTGCATATTCATCGCGCTGTACTTTGCTAAACGCCTGACCACTTGCAATCTTCTTTAGACTCGGCAATGTTGCCTTGAGTGCAACATTTTGAGCGAAGTCGTGCGCCTCAGTCAAAACTTTTTGAGTCTCAAGTGCAGCTAATTCGGTTGCGGTGATTTCTTGAGCAGTGGCAATTTCTTTTGCAGACGATTGCAATCCTCGTGAAACCGCGATGCACGCAACAATCAAAATTACTGCGCCACTGAGTCCGCTCTTCGGAAGATATTCGAGGCCGCCAAAATAAATAACCTCTGCGCAGAAAATCAATCCGGCGACAATTGCAAAAACCGCACGTCCCCTGACGGCCAATGCGCCGAGCAGCAAACCAACCGCAGTAACGTACCATGTGTCGTAAGTATCGAGTCCCTGCCCGCGAAGCGTGAGGTGAGAAACCTTTGGAATCAGCACAGCAACCAACGAAACTAGCCAAGCGACCCAAATCGGAAGCTGGAACTTTCTGAAGGCAATCGTACAAATGACCAGCGCGATGAAGTATCCAAGTCCGATGGCAACCGTAACCCAAGTGTCGTTGTAGCGATCCAAGCGCACCATCGCAAGAGAGACGTTAAAGGCACCGAAAATTAAGGTGATGCTGGCAAGCAATAATCGGCGAACGCTAATCATGCGTACCACTCAAATATCCAGGTTGTACCCTGACCCGGTTTAGTTTCAAGGCTTGCCTTGACCCCAAGACTTTCGAGGCGTTTGAAAATCGTCCAACGAACGCCAAGTGCCGTCTTATGCACGTTTGACATGCGGAAGCCCTTACCGTTGTCTGAGACCACAATCTTGATTCCGCGCTGGCTTAGTCGCAGTCTCAAAACTCGCTCCGATGCGTTCGGGGCGTGGGTAGTGGAGTTTGCCACCGCCAGAAGAGTTGCCTCGTATAGCGCGGATGCCACCTGAAATGGCATTTCCAAGGTTGTACTTCCAGAACTAAGAACTTTGAAATTCGGTTCACTTCGTCGAATTGCCTCGAGCAGAGGATCTGCAAGCAACTGCAAACTGACGTTCTCTGGTTGTTTAGTCGTGCGATCTACTTCTCGCGTCAACCGACCGATTGCATCCTCGGCAGCTTCTGCAGCCGCGGCCCTGGCTCTCTCAGTAGTCGCTTTCGAAGCTTTTTCGAGAGCAGTCAACACCTTGTCGTGCATGATCGAGTTAAAGATCGCACGTTCACGTGAAAAAACCTCGGCGCGAGTTCGATCGAGAATAGCCTGGACGGCAATCCCGTTTTGTTTGTCAACTTCAATTGCGCGATCTCGCAGGACCATCGTCAAAATTACGAGAACACTTGAGAAAAAGAATGTGTACAGACTGTCCTGAATTGCGAGATTAACAGGAGTCCCGCCACCGTCCGGTGACGTTTCGACAATCAACCAGAGAATTGGAAAGACCAACAAACTCAGGTACGCCCATTTACGCGACCAAGCACCTGCCGCGGCAATAACCACTGGACCTACTGCCCACCAAACCCAAGGTTTATAGTCGGCAGGAAAGGGCAAACCTGCGTGCCCCTGATAAGGCCAGGTCAGCATGGTCACCAAAACGATTATTACCATGGAGCGATACCAATAACGTGTGTGCCCGAATTTGAAGGCAGCTAAAACTGCGCCAACCACGCTCGCAATAAGCGAACCAAAAGTTAACCAAAACCAAACTGGATTCAAGTAATCGATTTGACGTACAGCGTTTTGCACCAAGTCGATGGTTAGCAAAACTAATCCCGAAACATAAACCTTATTGAGAAGGTCATCCACGCGCGCAAGCGCTATTTGTGGAGTTTCGATTTCAGTAGACATAATCGACTATTTGCGCACCAAGCTGGCGATTGCCTCAACGTGGTGAGTGTGCGGGAACAAGTCGAAGGCGCGCAATTCTTGTAATTCGTAGCCGCCGGCGAGCAGCCCCTTGAGGTCGCGAGCGAGGGCAACCGGGTCACAGGCCACATAAACAATGTGCTTTGGGGCAAGTGAAGTTAGTAGGTCGATGACCTTTGCGCCAGCCCCGGCGCGCGGTGGATCGAGTACCACGGTCGCGTTGTCTAACTTGACTTTGGCTCGCTGCTGGTCTTGCAGGAAGCGATCCACCTGAGCGCAAACCACCTTGGCTTTACCCAAATCTCCGAGGTTCAAAACTGCGTCATCGGTGGCTCGCTTGAATGCCTCGACACTGGAGATGTTCAAATCGGTGCCGTATTTAGCAGCCAATGCACCACTGAACAAACCGACTCCACCATAGAGATCGAAGTTTGGCGCGGTTTTGTCGAAGCCAACCTTGTTCACCATTTCCAAAACAGCGCCGGTCAAAACCTCGGCTGCCTTACGGTGTACCTGCCAAAAACCTCCGCCAGAAATTCGGAAGGTGCGGCTGGCAACACGTTCAACTAAACGCTCGTCACCTTTGAGCTTGTCGTCGACTCGCCACTGCACTTGACCCGTGTTGGAAGCTGCGATGTCAATCTTCTTTACTCCGCTCCAGTTTTTGCTGTGCAAACCAAGCTCGCGAATGTCCTCAACTGCAAGCGGTAGATCACGGACCAAAACCACATCGTGCGAACGCTCCATGTACGGGCCAGCATCACCAAATTCGTTAACGTGCAGCTGTACGCGAGTGCGATATCCGAGACCATTGTTTTCGTCATCGCCAGGCGCCGCTTCGACAACCGGACGAAGTTTGATGCCAGCCATGCGATCAAGTGCTTCCTCGATGACATCTGCCTTCAGTTCACGCTGTCGAGAAAGTTTGATGTGACCGAATTCGGCACCACCGGCACCACCGACTCCAGCTTGTTCCCAAACGTGTTCAACACGATCTGGTGAAGCTACCAATATTTCTTGAGGCTCTGCGCGGCAGAATGACTTGCCCCCATCTTCGTAAACCAGTGCTCGAACTTTTTCACCCGGCAAAACGTGTGAAACGAAAACCACGCGTCCCTCGTGGCGAGCTACAAAAATGCCGCCGTGCGCCACCTTTTCGATGTCAAGTTCAAGTACGCGGCCTAGCCAGTTAATCTGATTCACCTAACAAGTGTGCCAGAGTAATCCCATGACTCGATTGGTCCTGGCTAGCACCTCCCCCGCGCGACTCACACTGTTGCGCAATGCCGGCATCGATCCGGTAACCATCGCACCTGGCGTTGATGAGGATGCGGTCACCGCGAGAGCCAAATCGATGGGACTCATCGCCGGCACCCACGACATGGTCCACCTACTGGCCAAGGCAAAAGCCGAGGCAGTGCTCGGCCACCCGGATGCCACCGGACTAATTATTGGCTGCGACTCCAGCCTCGAATTCGAGGGCGAATCACTTGGTAAGCCGCACGACCCTGAGGTTGCCCGCGAACGCTGGCGTCGCATCCGCGGAAAATCTGGTGTACTGCACTCCGGGCATTGGCTCATCGACAATCGCAACCCAACCCTCGGTCAACTTCCGCCGGCCACCGGAGCCACCGGCAGCACCATCGTGCACTTTGACAACCTGTCGGATGCCGAAATCGATGCATACGTTGCCACCGGCGAACCGCTCAAAGTTGCCGGTGCCTTTACCCTGGACGGCCTAGGCGGTGCCTTCGTCAGTTCCATCGAGGGCGACCCGCACACGGTAATTGGCCTCAGCCTGCCGATCCTCCGTGAATTGACCATCAAGCTTGGGGTTGAATACCCAAGTCTTTGGAGATAACGGCAACCATTTTGCCGTTTTGTTGTCTTTAACTGCCAAGAAAAGGCTGTTTTTAGTCAATAGAGTTAGTTTTTATGACCGCAACTGCCAAGAAAATCACGAAGGTACTCATCGCCAACCGAGGGGAAATCGCTGTTCGCATCGCTCGCGCAGCCAAGGAT
>JBFYJA010000116.1:0-3448 GCA_041311675.1 Micrococcales bacterium
TCGCCATCGCCATCGCCCCACATGTAATCGCGAAGGATTGCCTCGTGACGGAAGTCGATTGGGTTATCGCAAACAGCCTGACCACTTAGGTGAGTGGAGATTGCGTAAAGGTTCAAGCCGTTCTTGTCGAGAATGTCTTTGCGTGACTGAAGGTAGCCTGGCTCTTCTTCTGCACGCTTTAGGTCAAGGTGATCACCCCAGGTACAAAGTTCAAGTCCGTCGTATCCCCAAGACGCAGCCAGTCGCGCAACTTCTTCAAGTGGCAGATCTGCCCACTGTCCGGTGAACAGGGTTACTGGGTGATTTGATTTTGACATGAGGTGATCCCTTCTTTAAACCTAAAATTACATGAACTTCTTCATGAAGTCTTGCTGCTGCTTGACTACCACGAATGGGTCGAACTGTCCGATGTCTGCAAATGCGTGACCTTCCCATTCAGATGAGATGTAGCCATCGAATCCACCTTCAGCAAAAATCTTGGTGTGCTTTTCGTAGTCGATAGCTTCAACTGATCCGTCATCATTCATGTCAAAGAACTTGGCGTGAATGTGGACCACCTGGTGCATGATGTCCTTCCACTCTTCTGGAGCGACGTGGCCATTCATGTTGAACGCCATACGACCGAATGGGCCGAGGGTGTTCGGGTTGATTCCGCGAGACTCTAGGTACTCCACGAACTCAGCGATGCGCTGCGGGTGAGGCATGTCTGAAGCCCAGAATTCAAGCGCCTTCTGGATCGCTGCCTCGTCTAAGCCGCGGTCGCGGAAAGTCTGCAACATCGAGCGACCCATGGTGTGCATAGTCGACGAAAAGTCAGGAACGAATCCCAGTAGCGGGCTGTCCAACTTTGCGTAGGTGTCGCGGATCTTCATGATCTTGTCTGAGTTTGGACCCTCAGGAGCGTGGATTTCGTATCCGAGCTTCACGTTCAAGCGCTCTGCGTGTGGCAGAAGCTTGGTAAGTAACTCACCGGTTGCGCTCTGAATTTTGATGGTCGGGAAGCCCATCTTGGCTCCGGCCTCGATCTGCTTCAGCACAAATTCGTACTCTTCGTCCAGGGTCATTTCCTTGGCACGGTTACGACCCATGTCTAGGTTGGTTCCGTACATAGAAGGTGTGAACCCGTACTTGTCTACATAACCCTTCCACTCATGGATGAATGAGTCAGGAGTTTCTGGATAGGTACGCACGGTCTGAGATGCCATGATCTCAACACCAGGGCCAAGACCCATCTCGGTGACGCGCTTCAACATGGTGTCGAGCGTGTATTCACCGGCTGCCCACTCAGAAGCGAATGAGTAAAGAGTGACTCCTAGTTTGAATTTTGCTTGAGTCATTTGTTATGCCTGCACTTTCAGAGTTACTACTTGGTGAACGATGTTTGGTAGGTAGAAGCCTGGCTTGATTTGCATGTATGGCAAACGAAGCTCGATGTGGAAAGTGATTTCGTGTTCTTCACCAACAACACCTGCCTTACCAAGATCCATGTCTAAGTAAGCGCGGTCTTGCATAAACCAAAGTGTTTCCCACTGGTTTGGAACTTCGCTCATCGGCCATGACTTGTCATTGAGTCGGAAAGACATTTTGTCTTGCGGAACTTCCACTCCGTCAACGTGAACGTTGATCGAGGTAACTGATGAAACCCAAAGGCTTCGGTACCAAGGAACGGTCATCGCAAGCGACAATCCGTTTGAGGTAGCAGTAAGACTCTGCTTACTGAGTACTGTGTCGTGAGTTGCCATTATGCCTTTGTCCTTACTTCGTAGCCATAGCCTTGCATGATTTCGCGAATGCGCTTCTGGTGCCCGTCCACTTCATCAAATGGGCTGGTCCAGTCGTTCCAGTGGAAGCCTTCGTATTCGCTCGAGATTGATCCGGTGTATCCGGCATCTGCGTAGCACTTCAAGATGTCCACCAACGGAGTGGTTGGCTCATCGCCATCAACCATTCCGAAGAATTTGCCGTGAGTGTGCCAAACCAGGTGCATGATGTCTGCCCACTCGCTTGGGTCTGCGTGTCCGAAGAGACCACAGTGGTTGATCGCATAGTCGATTGCGGTTTCGCCAAAGCCGTACTTGCCAGCGATTCCGGCAACCTGACCCATGCGCATACCCTGGGTGCGACCGTCCTTTGGCGCTCCCTCGGCATGGTGCTGCTGCCAAACTTCCTGCAGCTCAGCAATCATTTCCTCTGGAACACCGGTCTTGCGATACTTCTCAATTAGTGACGGTGGCATACCAACCGTGGTTGCTCCGAAGTCTGGAACGAAGCCCAGGTAGCCAGAGTTCAACTTTTCGTAAAGCTCCTGGTGAGCCTTCATCTCTGGGTGACGAGGTGAGTGGTGTGAGTGAACTTCGATACCGAGTTTCACATTGAACTTCTCAGCAGTCGGAAGCAGTTTTTCCATAACCGCAGGTGTCATCGAAATCTGGCAACGAGCTACAGGGAAGCCAAGCTTTGATGCCAGACGAATCTGCGCGGCCATGTACTCGATCATTTCGTCTTCGGTGAGAAGTCGATCACGACGCAAACCAAGGTCTGCGTTTACTGCCAGTGAAGTTGGAATGAATCCAAGCTCTGCAACCAGATCCTTGAACTTGCCGATGAACTCATCGCCAGGGTTTGGGAAGTTTCGGATGCTCTGGAATCCAATTACCTCAAGACCTGGGCCCTGACCGCGACGCGCAACTTCGCGCATGAGTTCCTCAAGCGTGTATTGACGCTGGTGGAATACGCGAGTGTATGAATAAAGTGTGGCTCCCTGAAGGTGACCCTTTTTAAGTTCTGACATTATGCTGCCTGTCCAATCTTCATAGTGGTTCGGAAACCTTCGTGAACCAAAAGCGTTCCGGCACCCGCATCGATGTAAGGAATGTAAATTCCAAGACCAACGTGAATCTTGTGTTCCGCACTCAGATCCAAGCTGGCCACTTGCTCGTCGGTGAGAGTGCCAGAAAGTGTCGCGGTGTCGGTAACAAACCACCAGTCTTCGTAAAGCGGTGGCAGCTCAGCTTCGCGGTAGTTGTGGCCATTGATTAGCCAGTGAGTGCTCTCCTTATCGATAGCCATGCCATCGATATCTAGCACGAGGTCGCAGACCGAAGACAGTGGAAGGGCGCGATACCAAGGCATTCGCACACCCACTGACAAGGTGTTTCCATCGAGACGGAGTGAATCCTTCTCGATAATGAGGTCACGCATCATTTTGATACTCCTTTGTTTACTGCCCTGGCTGCCTTGATTGCAAAGGCCACCGAGGTGGGTGTTGGGTTGCCAGCGGTTTCCGAAGGGATTACCCCGTTGCCGCCAACATAGAGGTTTTCGAAACCCCAAACTTTTGAATCCTGATCGCACACCGAGGTGCCGTCATCTGCAGTGCCCATGCGCACAGTGCCCTGATAGTGCATCGAACTGCCTGGCGGCATAACGATTGCACCCTGTCCTAGTG
>JBFYJA010000117.1:0-3428 GCA_041311675.1 Micrococcales bacterium
CGCTCTATCGGTCCATCGCGCGCATTTCCAGTCTTGTCGACGCGATGCGGGACGACGCCGCAGCACTATTACCGAATCAGAATTTCTAGCGCGTCGCGAAGCAGTTGACCGCAGCATGATTGTTCGCTCAAAAGACGGCAAAATTCAGCTCGGTGTACTCGAAGACAAAGTTTTGGTTGAGCACTACGTTGCTAAGGCTTCCGAGGCGTCGCTCATTGGAAATGTTTACCTAGGTAAAGTGCAGAACGTGTTGCCTTCAATGGAAGCAGCCTTCGTCGATGTTGGGCGCGGTCGCAACGCAGTTCTTTATTCCGGAGAGGTCGATTGGGAGCTTGCCGAGACTGGCAACCAGCCTCGCCGCATCGAATTGGCGCTCAAGTCTGGTGACCAGGTTTTGGTTCAGGTCACCAAGGATCCAGTGGGACAGAAGGGTGCACGACTAACCTCACAGGTATCGCTGCCTGGCCGTTATTTGGTTTACGTTCCTAACGGTTCAATGAATGGCATTTCGCGCAAGCTTCCAGAAACCGAGAGGGTTCGTCTAAAGAAAATCTTGAAGGAAATCCTTCCAGAAGATGCTGGCGTGATTGTTCGTACCGCAGCAGAGGGCGCAACCGAAGAGCAGTTAACTCTGGACGTGCAGCGCCTGCAGCAGCAGTGGGAAGAAATCCAGCGCAAGGTTGAAATTGGTAATGCTCCTTCACTTTTGCACAGCGAACCTGATCTTCTGGTGAAGATTGTTCGCGATGTTTTCAATGAAGACTTCCAGCGCATGATCATCAGCGGTGAAGACGCTTACTCGGTAATCACCGAGTACTTGCAGGTGGTTGCTCCTGATTTGATCGAGCGCGTTTCGATGTATCAAGGTGAAAAAGATATTTTCGACGAGTACAGAATTGGTGAGCAGATTGCCAAGGCACTCGATCGCAAGGTTTACCTGCCGAGTGGTGGTTCGCTTGTTATCGACCGCACCGAAGCTATGACAGTCGTCGACGTCAACACCGGAAAATTTGTTGGTTCAGGTGGAAACCTAGAAGAAACCGTTACCAAGAACAACTTGGAAGCTGCAGAAGAAATCGTTCGACAGATGCGCCTTCGTGATATCGGTGGAATTATCGTCATCGACTTCATCGACATGGTTCTTGAATCAAACCGCGATCTAGTTCAGCGCCGTTTGATCGAATGTCTATCCCGCGACCGTACAAAACATCAGGTTGCCGAAGTTACCTCACTCGGTTTGGTGCAGATGACTCGTAAAAAGCTCGGAATCGGATTGCTTGAAGCCTTCTCGGAGCCTTGTGAGGCTTGTGCATCTCGCGGTGTCATCGTGCACCACGAGCCGATTATGCGTTCGAAGAACCACCACCCGATGGAAGACAATTCCGGCGGAAACGGCGGAGGCTCGAGCAAGGGCAACAAGAAGAAGCAGAAGAACTCCGAAAACAAGCAAGACAAGAAGGTCGAAGTCGCCAAGATTTCGTCACCTGAGCAGGCTCAGCAGCTCGGTAGCGTGATTTCGGCGATTGCGGCGTCTACCGTGGCGGCCCACGAGGCAGCCGGGGAAGACAGCCCAATCCCGCCTCAGGCACTAAAAACAGACGAAAACTCAGCGGATTTGCTGGAATCCGTGCTGGATGCACTGCCTGAGCCAAAATCAGCTGGTCAAGGCAAGCGCAAACCTAGAACTCGCCGAGGTTCTTCGGCCAAATAGGTTTGACCAAGGCCTGATTCGTGGGTAAACTAGAACCTCGTTGCCCGCTACTTTTCAGCAAACGCAACATCCCAAATTTTTGAACAAAGGATATCCCTGTGGTTTACGCAGTAGTCCGCGCAGGCGGTCGTCAGGAGAAGGTGTCAGTAGGCACCATCGTTACCCTTGACCGCATCAAGGCAGAAGCAAACAGCAAGATTGAGCTTCCAGCACTTCTTCTAGTTGACGGTGACAAGATCACTAGCGACGCAGCAGCTTTGGCAAAGGTAAAGGTAACTGCTGAGGTTCTCGGCAACCTACGTGGCCCAAAGATTGTTATTCAGCACTACAAGAACAAGACCGGTTACAAGCGCCGCATGGGTTTCCGTGCCGAGCTAACCCGCGTCCAGGTCACCGAGATTAAGTAAAGGACTGACGCAAAATGGCTTCCAAAAAAGGTGTTAGCTCGACCCGTAACGGTCGCGATTCAAACGCACAGCGTCTTGGCGTAAAGCGTTACGCAGGACAAGAAGTTAACGCAGGCGAGATTCTTGTTCGTCAGCGCGGAACTCACTTCCACCCAGGTGTTAACGTGGGCAAGGGCAAGGACGACACACTATTCGCTCTAGCTGCAGGTGCAGTTTCATTCGGCACCAAGGGTGGCCGTCGCGTTGTAAACGTGGTTGAAGCTGCTTAGTTAGCAAATAATTTCAGCAGGGCGAGCCGATGGCTCGCCTTTGCTGTTTCCGAATCATAAATAGAAGGGAAGAGAAACATGGTTACATTCGTTGATCAAGTGACTCTTCACTTGCGCGCTGGAAACGGTGGCGACGGTTGTGTTTCGGTAAAGCGCGAAAAATTTAAACCCCTAGCCGGACCAGATGGTGCAGATGGTGGAAACGGTGGAACCATTTCACTAGTTGCCGATCCAAACACCACAACACTTTTGGAGTATCACTTCCAACCGCACCGTGCCGGTGGCGATGGTGCGGATGGTGCTGGTGACTTCCGTAATGGAGCAACTGGAGCCGATGTAGTTCTTCCGGTGCCAATCGGAACAGTTGTGAAGAACGCCAAGGGTGAATTCATTGCTGACCTACTCGAGCCGGGCATGGAGCTCATCGTTGCCGAAGGTGGCATGGGTGGTCTTGGCAATGCTGCGCTTTCGAACTCAAAGCGCAAGGCGCCTGGTTTTGCGTTGCTTGGTGTTCCTGGCTGGAAGGGTGACGTCATCCTCGAGCTCAAGGCGGTTGCCGATGTTGCTCTGGTTGGTTACCCATCCGCGGGTAAATCGAGTTTGATTGCTGCGATGTCTGCTGCGCGTCCAAAAATTGCTGACTACCCATTCACCACGCTGCACCCAAACCTTGGTGTGGTTCAGGCTGGTTCTTCACGATACGTGATCGCCGATGTGCCTGGACTAATCGAAGGCGCAAGCGAGGGTAAGGGGCTTGGACTTCAGTTCCTTCGTCACGTTGAACGTTGTTCTGCGCTGTTGCACGTAATCGACTGCGCAACCATCGAGCCAAATCGCGATCCGATTTCTGACCTCGATCGCATCCTCAAAGAGTTGGATGCATATCAAGTCCCTGAGGGTGAAGTTCCGCTTACTCAGCGTCCACAGTTGATTGCTTTGAATAAAGCAGATGTGCCTGATGCCAAGGAACTTGCGGAATTTGTTAAGGCGGACTTCGAAGCGCGCGGCTACAAGGTATTCATTGTTTCCGCAGCAACGCAC
>JBFYJA010000118.1:0-3398 GCA_041311675.1 Micrococcales bacterium
GATTGCAATGGAGCAATTCGACGAGAACACCCCAATGTTCGTAATTTCGGTTGCCGCCGAACTTGCGATTATGCATCCGCAAACTTTGCGTCAATACGATCGCATGGGTTTGGTGGTGCCAACCCGCACCGGTGGTAAATCTCGTCGATACACAATGCGCAACGTTGCACAACTTCGTGAGATTGCACGATTGAGTGCAGAAGGCGTAAGCCTCGAAGGTATTCGCAGAATTCTTGAACTAGAAAACCACGCAGCAGAACTTGCCAAACGAGTGCGTGATTTGGAACAGGCCTTGGCCAACGAGATGATGAATCGCCCTGGTGCGAGAGTCTTTGCAGCTGGTGAGCAAGGAGTCGTGAGTATTGCTCGCGGCAAACGACCAACAAAAGAAACCTCGGTTGTTTTGTGGCGTAAGCGGTAGCCCCGCTAAGGAGTAACAAAAATGAATGAACAACAGCAAGAACAGAAATCTGCACTAGAGCAGTTTGGAATTAACCTCACCGACGTGGCGAAGGCTGGAAAGCTTGACCCGGTGATTGGACGTGACGCGGAGATCCGTCGCGTATCTCAGGTGCTATCTCGACGCACCAAGAACAACCCGGTGCTCATTGGCGAGCCTGGCGTTGGTAAGACTGCCGTGGTCGAGGGGCTCGCCCAGCGCATCGTGGCCGGCGACGTGCCGGAGAGCCTAAAGGGCAAGCAGCTCATCAGTCTTGATCTAGCCGCCATGGTGGCCGGAGCTAAGTTCCGCGGAGAATTTGAAGAGCGCCTCAAGGCGGTTCTCTCTGAGATCAATGCTCGCGAGGGTGAAGTCATTACCTTCATCGATGAATTGCACACACTAGTTGGTGCCGGTGCCGCCGATGGATCGATGGATGCATCGAACATGTTGAAGCCGATGTTGGCACGTGGTGAATTACGCCTGATTGGTGCAACCACTTTGGACGAATATCGCGAACGCATCGAACGTGACCCTGCGCTTGAACGTCGCTTCCAGCAGGTGTTTGTTGGTGAACCTTCGGTAGTTGACACCATCGCAATTTTGCGTGGACTAAAAGAGCGTTACGAGGCGCACCACAAGGTTGCAATTGCAGACAACGCATTGGTTGCCGCTGCCACACTTTCGAACCGTTACATCACCGGGCGTCAACTTCCTGACAAAGCGATTGACCTAATCGATGAAGCGGCCTCTCGCTTGCGCATGGAAATCGATTCTGCTCCGGTTGAGATTGATGAATTGCGACGACAAGTCGATCGACTAAAACTCGAAGAGCTCGCTCTTGCTAAAGAAAAAGATGACGCATCGAAAGAGCGTCTCGAAAAACTTCGCGATGATTTGAAAACCAAGAGCGATGAATTACAAAAACTTGCCGCGCGTTGGGAAGAAGAACGTGCAGAGTTAAACAAGATTGGTGATTTGAAAACCAAGATTGATGCACTTCGAATTGAAGCAGATCGCGCGCAGCGTGAAGCGAATTTGGAAAAAGCGTCAAAACTTTTGTATGGCGAAATTCCCGCCCTTGAAAAACAACTTGCCGAGGCAGAATCCGCCGAAGCTAAAGATGCAGATCGAATGGTGAACGACCAAGTTGGCGAGGATGACATCGCAGCAGTGGTTAGCGCCTGGACCGGAATTCCAACCGGAAGGTTGTTGGCTGGCGAATCACAAAAACTGCTCAACCTCGAAAACGAATTGGGTAAGCGTCTGATTGGTCAAAAGCAGGCGGTCAAGGTGGTCAGCGACGCGGTTCGTCGCACCAAGGCTGGCATCAGCGATCCGAACCGTCCGACCGGCTCATTCCTATTCCTTGGTCCAACTGGTGTTGGCAAGACCGAGCTGGCTAAGAGCCTTGCCGAGTTTTTGTTCAACGACGAGAAGGCCATGGTTCGCATCGACATGAGCGAATACGGCGAAAAGCACAGCGTCAGCCGTCTGCTCGGTGCCCCTCCCGGCTACATCGGCTATGAGGAAGGCGGGCAGCTCACCGAAGCCGTTCGTCGTCGTCCTTATTCGGTGGTTCTGCTCGACGAGGTTGAGAAGGCACACCCAGAGGTTTTCGATGTATTGCTGCAGGTGCTTGATGATGGTCGCCTAACCGATGGCCAGGGACGAACAGTTGACTTCCGCAATGTCATTTTGATCATGACCTCGAACCTCGGTTCACAGTTCTTAATTGATCAAGAACTGGATGATGCTCAAAAGCGCGAGGGTGTTTTGGCAATGGTTCGCGGGCATTTCAAGCCTGAGTTCTTGAACCGCCTGGATGACATCGTGATTTTCGGAGCTTTAGACCGTTCGGAACTTGGTCAGATTGTGGAATTGAACATTGATCGACTAACCGAACGTTTGCGTGAACGTCGCCTTCAACTGGCGGTTACACCAGGCGCCCGAGCATGGTTGGCAGATCACGGCTTCGACCCAATTTATGGTGCTCGCCCGCTTCGTCGATTGATGCAGCAGCAGATTGATGACCAGTTGGCAAACCTGTTGCTAGCCGGTTCGATACATGATGGCTCGTTAGTGAAAGTCGACGTTGCAGCCGATGGCGTGAAGTTAATCGTTGAGCCTGGAGATGACATCCTGCTCTAAACTTTGGAGCATGTCTGAAAATACTTCTAACCGTTCATTCGGCCAGGGAGCCCAGGGGGAACCTGACGCACCTAAATCTGCAAAGGTGAGCTTCTGGACTCGTTTGCGCTACAACTTCGACAACTCAATCGCAAAGAGCGGCGCCTTCGTTGGCTGGATGTTCGCTGCGATGGTTGTCATCTCCATCCTTCTAGTGTTCGTAAAGTACGCGCTTTACGCTGTACCACTTCTATACAGTGGCGATCCACTAACTCCGCCGAACTTTGAAACTTTCTGGGGTTCATTCGCGACCTTCCTTGGTCACGGAGGCGAAGCTACCTGGGCGGATCGAATTCTTGGAGTGCTCCAGTGGGCTGTAACCATCACTATCGCTGGTAGCGTTACCGGTTTTATTGTTGGTGCAATTCAGCGAACCTTCGCAATTATCCGCAAGGGTAAGAGCCCAGTTATTGATTCAAACCACACTCTTATTCTTGGTTGGTCAAACCGCGTATTCCCAATCTTGAAGGAACTTGCGATTGCGAATGCAAACGTGCGCAAGGCATCAGTTGTAATTTTCTCAGAGCAATCTCGCGACTTCATGGAAGATGCGATTGCAACACACGCTCCTGATCTTGGCAAGCTAAAGGTGCTAACTCGTACTGGCGAGCCTGCACAGCCAAATGACTTAAAGCGTGCCAACGTTTCTGCAGCGAAGTCAATCATCGTCTTAGATTCAGATGATTCAGGCGATGCAACAGTTGTTTCAACTGTGCTAGCCGTAAAAGCTGTGAATGCAAATCCAAACCTTCGCATTATTGCTGAAGTA
>JBFYJA010000119.1:0-3357 GCA_041311675.1 Micrococcales bacterium
TTCATCACGTGAACTTCTGCTCCGTGCTCGGCCACCCAGTCTTGGCCACCCATAAAGTTTTTGTCGTCGCCAACCAGCACGCGTCCGATGCCGAACTGACGGATCAAGCCGCTGCAGTACCAGCATGGAGACAAACTAGTGGCGAGAGTTACCTTGCGGTAACTGCGCTGACGTCCGGCATTACGAAAAGCCGAAGTCTCTCCGTGCATCGAGGCATCGCCTTCTTGCACGCGGAGGTTGTGGCCGCTGCCTAGCAGTGCGCCGTTCTCATCAAAGAGTGCGGCACCGATAGGGATACCGCCCTCTTTGAGTCCGAGGTGTGCCTCGGCAATGGCTACAGACAACTTCTCTTCGTCAGTCGCAAAGATCTGACCTTTTTCGAAGTGTTCTGGATAGCTAGTCATTGCCGAGGCTCCTCGTTTGAGTTTTGTTACTTGCTGTTCTTGTCTACGCCGCGGAACACGGTGTAAAGAACAGATGCTAGAACGAATCCAACAATCGCGGTTAGGTCGCCAAGACCAGAGTCCTTAGCGAATACACCGGTGTAAAGAACCTGAGCAGCGAAGCCCCAGATTGAGAACGCGGTTGCGATTACGAATGCAAGAGCACCAGCCCATGAGTTCTTTGGAGCCAATGCGCGAGCCTGTGCGTCTTTACCCTTTGATAGGAAACGCTCGGTAACCACGATTGCGATCCATGGTGATACCCAGTAAGAAACCACTAGAAGGAAGCTGTCTAGCTGGTGTGCAACGTCGCCGTTCTGAACACCTGCGTATGAAAGCAATCCACCAGCAATACCTGCTAGAAGAACCATGATTGCGCGACGAGTCTTGAAACCGAACTTGAAGCCCATTGCCAAGAATGACATCGCACCTGAGTAAACGTTCAAGATGTTTGCTGAGATCGAACCGATAACGATTGATAGCAGAACGATTGAAGCGAATACTGGGTTGAAACCATCGGTGAACGCTGCGGTTGGGTTTGCGATACCCCAGAAGTCGCCTGGGTTTCCTGCGATTGCGTTGAACGCAATAACACCAACACCCATGATCAAGGTGGTTGAGGTGAAGTTACCTAGACCAGCAGCCAAACCAAGCGCACGCTTGTTGGTGTTCTCAGGTAGGTAGCGGGTGTAGTCAGAAGCGAATGCAGTCCAACCAGCGGTGTAGCCGTAAGCAGCACCAGCGGTAAGAGTGAATCCAGCCCATGGGAATGCAGCGTCGGCTGCAGGAGCAACATCAAATGCGCCCTGCATTGAAAGAACGGTAACGATAACGATTACCCAAACAACAGCCTGGAAATAAGAAAGGTAACGCTCCCACTTCTGGATTAGGTTGTGTCCAACAAACGCAACACCAACCTGAATCAGGATGATGATGGCTAGTGAACCGAGAACTCCAAGTGCAGGGAACAACGCCTGAAGAGCGAAGGTTCCTGAAACAGTGTTAACTGCGAACCATCCGATACCAGCAACAAGAGTTGAAAGACCAGCAGGAATTAGGTTTCCGATCTTTCCAAATGCGTTGCGGCTTAGCACCATCTGAGGAAGACCAGCTGATGGTCCCCAGGTGCTTAGGATTCCGTGGGTGATGCCTGCAAGTGCGTTACCAACTAGAACAGCTAGTAGACCTTGCCAGACATTTAGGCCGAATCCGATGGCCAATGCGCCAACGAATACGGTAGCGAACTCAAGGTTCGGGGTAGTCCACACAGTAAAGAGGTGCCACGCTTTACCGTGACGCTCACCTGCTGAGATCGGAGCTACGTCGTTTACTTCGATTGAGGTTGCCTTACCGGCAGAGCCTGAGGTTGTTTGTGTCATGAGGAAAACTCTAACCAAACTCACAGCAATGAAATTACAAGCCAGGATGCTGGGTCGGTGATTAACTAGGTGCGAGGCAGGTGAACTTTGGCAGATTGGCTATCGCGTCGCGCGCCCTCTATTTATAAGGGCTCCGTCGATCTCGAGCAGCTCGACGAGTACTTCATCGAGCCATATTTGGAGATGCTTGCCGACCCTGAGGGACAGAAACTCACCGGCACCACCAAGTCATTTACCCGCCCCGAAATCGAGCAGTGGTTGAAGTCTCGACCAGAGGCTGAGGGTCGCCTGGACTGGGCAATTCGCGAAAAATCTACTGGCGACTTCATCGGTGAAATCGTGCTCAACGAATACGACCTCAAAACCAATTCGATGAACCTGCGAATCGCACTCAAGAATCCGAGTTACTACAACCGAGGATTCGGTTCGAACGCAATCGAGGGAGTGGTCACCTTTGCGTTCGATCAACTCAAACTGCGCAAAGTAAAACTTGAAGTGTGGACCGAAAACCCACGAGCAATTTCCACCTACGAGAAATTCGGCTTCAAACCAACCACGCAATACACCGAAAGCAAAATGCGATGGCAGCGAATGACACTCGACAAACCCGGATTGATACTCGCGCTCGCGGAACGCAAAATCGCCGAACACCTCGACTTAGAAAATTGGAAGTTCGAATTCGATTCGGCAAAACGTCGCGCCGGATTATGCAACTACACCGAACAAAAAATTCAACTATCGAAGTATCACGTTGACATACACACCGTTGACGAAAACATGCAGGTGGTACTTCACGAAATCGCTCACGCGATGTGCGGTCATGATGCAGGTCACTCAAAAATCTGGTTAGCCGCAGCCAAGAAAATCGGTTATCGAAACGAAAAGTTCACCGGCAAAGAAATCGCCGAAGAGAACGCACCTTGGCTTGGAGTTTGTCCTAGGGGACACCGTCACTACCGCTACAAGCGCCCGCGCAATATGCTTAGTTGCACACTTTGCTCTCCGGGTTACGACGTGCGAAACCTCATAGTATGGCGGAAACGATCAACAGCTGAGTGACCACAAAGCCGGCGAAGTAGTTCAACCAAATGAACTTGCGCCAGCCGCTGTTCGCAGTCTCACAGGTCTCATCAGTGATGTTCCAGTGCGGAGCGAGTATCACCAAATACGGAATCGCCGCAATGGCAGCCAGGTTCATCGGCCAAGGCGTAAACGCCATTAGCAATCCGGCAATCAGGTAAAGAATCCAGGCGAAGCGAGTGGTGGCCCGAGCACCAATTACGGTAGCGATGCTGTTCAGCCCACCTTCGCGATCGGCCTTCACGTCTTGCACGGCACCGAAGGCATGCGAAGCCATTGCCCAGCAGGCAAAAGCCACCCAACTCTGCAGCAGTGGAGCCGCAAAGACATCGGCACCGATAAACAGAGCCGCGAAGATCATCGGATTCACAAAATGCGAGGCAGAAGTCAGTGAATCCAGGAAAGGTATCTCCTTGAAACGCAACCCCTTTGCCGAGTAAGCCAGCACGGTAAAC
>JBFYJA010000120.1:0-3347 GCA_041311675.1 Micrococcales bacterium
GTTCTCTCAGAGTCAGGGCTAGACAATCTAGCTGGCGAGTACTTCATCAATCCAACTGGCGTTTTTGTCACCGGTGGTCCGATGGGAGATGCCGGACTAACTGGACGCAAAATTATCGTAGACACCTACGGTGGTGCTTCGCGTCACGGCGGTGGGGCGTTTAGTGGCAAAGATCCTTCAAAGGTCGACCGTTCTGCCGCATACGCAATGCGTTGGGTGGCAAAGAATGTTGTTGCAGCTGGTTTGGCAGATCGAGCCGAGGTTCAGGTCGCATACGCAATTGGCAAGGCTCATCCTGTCGGTCTTTACGTTGAAACATTTGGCACCGAAAAGGTCAGCAACGCTTCAATCGTGTCAGCTATCCGAGACGTATTTGACCTACGACCTAAGGCAATCATTGAGCAACTAGATTTGTTGCGACCAATTTACGCGCAAACCGCAAGCTACGGACACTTCGGTCGCGAGTTACCTGATTTCACTTGGGAAATGACTAACCGTATCGACGATTTGCGCCGTGCCACAGGTAACTAGTAGCGCTTCTCAAATTGCTCGAATAGCGATTGATTCACCTCTGCCGAATCTTGATCGACTATTTGATTACACAATTCCCGGTGATTTCGTTGAAACAATCTCAATTGGCTGTCGCGTCAAGGTACCTTTCGGTAGATCCAAGTCACTCAAAGATGGATTTGTAATTGAAGTTTCAGAAGCGAGCGAATTCAACGGAAAGCTCGCAGCAATAGCTGAAGTGGTTTCATCAGTACCGGTTATACCTGCCGAGAGCTATCAGTTACTCAAGGCGATAGCCGATCGGCAAGCCAGCACACTAGGCGACCTACTAAAGCTCGCCGTACTTTCGCGCTCGGTAGCGGTTGAAAAGAAGTTTGTTGCAGAGAATTCCGGATACGCGATCTCTCGTAAGCGTGACAAAGCTAAACTCGCCACAGCGATTGTTGAACCACGAAAGAATCGCTGGACCGAAAGGGCGATGGCGTTCGCACTGAAACAGCGAACTGATGGATTTAGCAGCATTGTTATCGTGCCCGATTTCCGAGACCTTGCGCTGCTGAAACATCAACTTGAATCAGCTCAAGTCGAATTCATCGATTATTCAGCAAGCCGCAAACCTTCCGAACGCTATGCCTCTTTCTTGCAATGTCTCCGACCTGGTGCTCACATCGTCATCGGTGCACGCAACTCCGTTTATGCCCCATTAGTGAATCTCGGTGGAATCTACCTATTCGATGACGGTGATGACAATTTAGTCGAGCCAACTTCGCCATACGTGCACACACGGGATGTTGCTTTGGTGCGGCAGGGATTGACCAATTGCGACTTAGCAATCGAGGCCCACTATCGAAGCACTGAGTGTCAACGATTAGTTGAAGTCGGTCACCTGAAAGATGTCACTGAGCCTTTTACCCACCCAAACATTGCAGTAAGTGACGACGACTCGCGATTGCCAACAATGGCCTGGCAGGCAATCAAGAAATCAGCGCTTGATGAAGGCAATCCTGTGCTTATCCAAGTCGTTGGCAAGGGAGTAGCTAGATCTACTTACTGCTTCGAATGCGGCGAACGAGCAAACTGCAATACCTGTAACGGACCAATTTGGATTGACTCGAGCAACACCCCTAAGTGTCGCTGGTGCGCCGCCAATAACCTAAATTTTGAGTGTCACAGTTGCGGCGGCAAGAAGCTGAAACAGGGTAGTGGTGGTGCCACGAGAACCGTGTCGGAAATCGGGAAATCATTCCCTGGTGCACAGATCATCGAGTCAACCGGTGACAACCCAATCTTGGAAATTAAGCATGGCAAGCGAATAGTTGTGTCAACTCCTGGCGCAGAACCGAAAGTTCCTGGCGGTTACGGATGCGTGGTCATTCTCGATGCATCAACAGCACTGGCAAAGGATTCACTGCGAGCGCAAGATGTAGCAATACGTAATTGGACCAATGCCATAGCACTTGCGGCTGACGGCGGCAAAGTTGTGGTGAGTGGCTTGCCTCAAAGACTTGGGCAACAACTTGCGCTCTGGCAGCTAACAGAAATTGCAGCTGATGAACTTGCTAATCGCAAGGAACTAGATTTCCCTCCAGCTTTGAGACTGGCCAGCATTCAGGGCGAAAAATCTTTGGTGACTGCCATAGCTACGGGACTCGATGAAAACCTCTTCCAGGTATTAGGGCCAATTAGTTTGAAATCTGATCGCGCAGACGTCGATCAGCGATTCATCATCAAGTACAGCTTTGCCAACGGTGCGGCACTCGCAACGCAACTCAAATCCCTAATCGCAAAGCAAGCTACCGGCATGGTACGAACCGGAGGCAACGGGAGAACCAGTCGTGCCATTCGAGTCCGCATGGACGACCCCGAAGTAATCTAGTCTTCGGAGGTTCTTAGTGAAGATTGTTTTTGCCGGTACAACGGTTCAAGCCGCTGCCGTGCTCAAACACCTTCATAACACGCAGCACTCTGTCGTCGCAGTACTCACCAGAGAAGACGCACCGGTTGGGCGAAAGGCAATCGTTACTCCATCTGCGGTGGCACAGCTAGCCGAAGAACTTAGTCTTCCAATCATCAAAGCCAATCGAATTTCCGATGAAGTCGTCTCACAGCTAGATGGTTATCAACCCGATCTTGGCGTTGTGATTGCCTACGGTTCATTATTGAAAGCGCCAGCCCTGGCAGTTCCTGCCCACGGTTGGATTAACCTGCACTTCAGTTTGTTACCCAAATGGCGCGGAGCCGCCCCCGTGCAACACTCTTTACTTGCTGGAGACCCGATTACTGGTGTCAGTATTTTCCGTCTTGATGAAGGCATGGATACCGGTCCATTGCTTGCTAGCGTGCCAACCGAGGTGCAACCGGATGAGAACGCTGGGGAGTTACTCAATCGACTTACCCAGATTGGTATTTCGGCTCTAGATGAATCATTGGCTCGGATCGATGCCGGCATTGCGGTATTCGAACCGCAAACGGGCATTGCAACAGTAGCTGGCAAGTTGCAGCGAAGTGAAGCCAAAATCGATTGGTCGCTCAATGCAGAGTGCATAAACAATTTGGTTCGAGCAATGAATCCTGAACCGATTGCCTGGACCACTTTTGGCGAGAGCACGATGCGAGTTTTAAGTTCGAGACCTTCCCGTCAAATTTCTGAACTTCATCGCGGAACGGTTTTCATGGAAAACAACCAGGCTTATGTAACTTGTGGCTCGAATAGTGTGCTGCAGCTTATCCAGGTTCAGCCGGCCGGTAAGAACTCGATGTCGGCAGCCGACTGGTTGCGTGGGCAAAGCGAAAGCGTGGTTCTCGGTGGCTAAGACTCCTAGAACTAGCCGCGGGGT
>JBFYJA010000019.1:0-10115 GCA_041311675.1 Micrococcales bacterium
GTCCTGATCCAATCTGGGTAGCCAACCGAATGCGTTGAGCTTCACCTCCCGAAAGAGTTGCTGCTGCTCGCTCTAGGCTCAGATAATCCAAACCAACAGCGAGCAAGAAATCTAGGCGGGCTTTAATCTCGCGAAGCACCTGCGCTGCAATTTTCACATCGCGATCATCGAGCTTGATGCCCTCAAAAAACTTCATGCAGTTTGCCAAGCTCAGCCCAGCTACGTCGGCGATGGAATGGTCATCAACCTTGATCGCTAAAACTTCGGGGCGCAAACGCTTGCCATCACAGGCTGGGCATGGAACCTCGCGGTGGTATTCGGCCCACTTAGCGCGAGCAAAATCGCTTTCAGTTTCTTGGAACTTGCGTTCAACGTAGGCAACTACGCCTTCAAATCCAGTGGTGTAGCGCAATTCACGCCCGTAACGGTTCTTCCACTTCACTTGAACGTCAAAGTTGTTCCCGTATAGAACTGCGCTACGCACTTCATCCGTGAGGTCATTCCAAGGAGTGGTCAGCTTGAACTTAAGTTCGGTGGCTAATCCATTCAACATGCGAGTCAGGTATGGGTAAAGCTTTCCCTGCGGGTTCGACCAAGGGAGGATAACGCCATCGGCTATCGAAGCATCTCCATCTCCAAGGATTAAGTCAACGTCTACAGATTGGCGAGTTCCCAAACCGGTGCACTCTTGGCAGGCACCAAATGGCGCATTGAACGAGAACGTGCGTGGCTCGATCTCAGTGATGGCCAGTGCATGCTCATTCGGGCAAGACATTTTCTCGCTGAAAACGCGGAATTTATTTGGCCCATCTTTTTCATCAACGAAGTCGATGGTGATACGGCCACCGGCGACCTTCAGGGCAGTCTCGACCGAATCGGTCAGTCTGCCGATGATGTCTTTTTTGGCGACAAGGCGGTCGACTACCACTGAGATATCATGCTTGAAAGTTTTCTTAAGCGGAGTAGCCTCGGCAAGCTGGATAACTTCCCCATCAACTACAGCACGAGCAAAGCCCTGGCTAACCAAGTCTTTGAAGAGATCGACGAATTCACCTTTCTTCTGATCCACCACTTGCGCGAGAATCTGGAAACGTGTTCCATCGGGAAATTCGAGAATCTGATCAACGATTTGCTGCGGAGTCTGTCGCACGATCTTCTCGCCACATTCCGCACAGTAAGGCACACCAATTCTCGCCCATAGCAAACGCAGGTAGTCGTGAATCTCTGTGATGGTTCCGACGGTTGAACGAGGGTTACGGTTGGTAGATTTTTGGTCAATCGAAACTGCTGGGCTTAGACCATCAATAAAGTCGACGTCCGGACGATCAACCTGGCCTAGGAATTGACGTGCGTAGGCCGAAAGTGACTCTACATAGCGCCGCTGTCCCTCGGCAAAGATGGTGTCGAAAGCGAGAGAGGACTTTCCGGAACCGCTGAGACCGGTAAATACCACCAATGAATCACGTGGGATTTCCAGGTTGATGTTCTTTAGGTTGTGTACACGCACACCCTTGACGGTGAGCTTGTTGTTATGAGGTACGGCTGAAATCGACACCCTTGAAGTCTAAGCCGAGGGCGGGTTACTGCTTGTCGACGTGACCCGCCTGCTCCATCTGTCGCAGCTCACGCTTGAGTTCGACCATTTCGTCGCGAATTCTGGCTGCTAGTTCGAACTGTAGTTCGGAGGCAGCAGCGCGCATCTGAGCCTCTAGATCCACAACCACGGACAGAATCTCATCGTAGGCCTTACCAGCGATGCCGGTGCGGGCCTTTGGCTTCAACTCAACCCTGCTCTTACCCTGACGAGCTGATTCGAGGAGTTTGGCAGTGTCTTCCTCCTCGCGAAGAATGTCATCGGTAATGTCAGCAATCTTCTTGCGCAGTGGTTGCGGGTCAACTCCACGTTCAAGGTTGTATGCCACCTGCTTTTCTCTGCGGCGGTTGGTCTCGTCAATAGCCTTTACCATCGCCTCTGTCATTTGATCTGCGTACATGTGCACCTGACCATTAATGTTTCGAGCAGCACGACCAATGGTCTGAATCAGTGAAGTAGCAGACCGTAAGAATCCCTGTTTGTCGGCATCGAGAATGGCAACCAGAGAAACTTCTGGAAGGTCTAGTCCTTCACGAAGCAGGTTGATTCCAACCAAGACGTCATACGCACCAGTGCGCAGTTCGCGCAATAGCTCAACTCGACGCAACGTATCGACGTCACTGTGCAGATACCTCACTCGCACACCGGCTTCGGTCAGGAAGTCGGTTAGTTCCTCGGACATCTTCTTAGTCAGAGTAGTAACCAAGACGCGTTCGTCCTTTGCCACTCTCACGCGAATTTCTTCCAGTAGGTCATCAATTTGACCCTTGACTGGTTTGACGATAATTTCTGGATCCACCAGACCGGTAGGACGAATAATCTGCTCGACTACCCCATCGCTCAGTCCCAGCTCGTACTTTCCAGGCGTAGCTGATAGGTAAACGGTTTGACCAACTCGCTGTTTGAATTCATCGAAGCGCAGCGGGCGGTTATCTAGCGCTGAAGGCAAACGGAATCCATGTTCGACGAGCGTGCGCTTACGCGAGGCATCGCCTTCATACATCGCGCCAATTTGCGGAACGGTAACGTGTGACTCGTCGATAACCATTAGGAAATCTTCAGGGAAGTAATCCAGCAGACAGCTCGGCGGTTCTCCCGGCTGTCGGCCATCGATGTGTCTTGAATAGTTCTCGATGCCGCTGCAGAAGCCAAGCTCTCTGATCATTTCCAAATCGAAGGTGGTGCGCATTTTTAGTCGCTGCGCCTCCAAGAGCTTGCCCTGCTGCTCGAATTCCTTTACTCGAGCAATCATTTCGTGCTCGATCTCTTCAATCGCACGACCCATTTGCTCAGCTGGCGCGACGTAGTACGAAGCCGGGAAAATCGCCACAGTATCTAGCTGATTGACCACCTCGCCAGTTAGTGGATTTAGCGAGTAGATGGCTTCAATCTCATCGCCAAACATCTCAATACGGGTAGCTAGTTCGTCGTAGACCGGGATGATCTCGATGGTGTCGCCCTTGACTCTGAAATTACCTCTAGAGAAATCGATGTCATTGCGTTTGTACTGCAGTTCCACAAAGCGACGCACGAGGGCATCCCTATCCACTCGCTGACCTACTTGTAGCGGTATTGACTGGTTTAGGTATTCTGCCGGTGCTCCAAGGCCGTAAATACAACTAACCGTGCTGACCACTACTACGTCTCTTCGGGACAGCAGGCTCATGGTCGCTTTGTAACGAAGACGCTCAACTTCTTCGTTGATAGAGCTGTCTTTCTCTATGAAGGTATCGGTCTGAGGAACATAGGCTTCGGGCTGATAGTAGTCGTAGTAACTGACGAAGTACTCAACCGCGTTATTCGGCAATAGCTGCTTGAACTCGTTAGCCAACTGGGCAGCAAGAGTCTTGTTGTGGGCAAGAACCAAAGTAGGTCGCTGAACCTCTTCAATTAACCAAGCGGTAGTCGCTGATTTTCCAGTTCCGGTGGCACCAAGCAACACAACTTCGCTCTCGCCCGCACGAAGTCGTGCAGCGAGTTCGGCAATTGCGGTTGGCTGATCGCCACTCGGTTGGTACTCGGAAATTACTTCGAAGCGGTTCTTGGCTCTGGTAGGTTCAGCCATGCAGCTTCTCCGCAGCTTTGGTTTCAATCTCGTGCCAAAGTTGGTCGGCATCTCTCAACAGCAAGTTGATGTCCTGGTTTGAATTCAATATCACATCGGCAACCGCCGCGCGCTCTACCGGCTTTGCTTGGCTACTGATTCTGGCACGAGCCTCTGAGTCAGTCATGCCACGATTCTTCACGAGCCGTTTAATTTGTTCATCCTCAGGAGCTTCTACGGTGACCACCAAATCGAAATCGTGATCAACGTTTGCCTCAACCAGCAGCGGGACGTTATAGATAGCAATCGCATCCTCCGGTAGTCCGGCCAGGATTTCTTTGCTGCGCTCCTTAACCAGTGGATGCACAATCGCATTCAAGGCGAGACGTTTGAGTTCATCACCAAAAACTAGTGAACCTAGCGTTGCTCGATCGAGCGAGCCATCTGCTTGGAGAACATCTTTACCAAAGGTCTCAACAATTTGCCGCAAACCCTCCCTGCCTGGTTCAACTACTTCGCGTGCAAGTTGATCTGCGTCAATTTCGATGGCGCCATGTTCCACCCAGCGCTTAGCGACTGTGCTTTTGCCGGACGCGATACCACCGGTCAAACCAATTAGGAACATGCTCCAAGCCTAAGCGGGTAAAAGAAAAGCGGGCCACTTTCGTGACCCGCTCATTCTTAGAGATTATTACTCTGCGCTCTTCAGCTTGTCGCGAAGTGCAGCGAGTGACTCGTCGCCGGCAAGGGTGCCTGCGTCTGATGACTCGCTTGAGTAGCTTGATGAAGATACTGCTGGCTCAGCACTTGGTGCTGGAGCATCAGGAAGCTTTGCGGCTGCCTCGTTAGCAATCTTCACCTGACGCTTGTGCTCTTCCCAACGTGCGTGGGCTTCAGCGTATTCCTTCTCCCACTTAGCGCGAGCTTCTTCGAAGCCAGGCTTCCACTCGTTGGTCTTAGGGTCGAAACCTTCAGGGTACTTGTACTGACCAGCATCGTCGTAGTCTGCAGCCATACCGTAAAGCGCTGGGTTGAATTCGGTGCCCTCTGGGTCTACCTCTTCATTAGCCTGCTTTAGCGATAGTGAGATGCGGCGACGGTCTAGGTCGATGTCGATTACCTTGACGAATACGTCCTGGTTTACAGCAACTACCTGCTCAGCAAGCTCAATGTGCTTCGCTGATAGTTCTGAGATGTGGACTAGACCCTCGATGCCGTCAGCAACGCGAACGAATGCACCGAATGGAACAAGCTTGGTGACCTTACCTGGTGCGTACTGTCCGATCGCGTGAGTGCGAGCGAATAGCTGCCATGGGTCTTCCTGAGTTGCCTTGAGTGATAGCGATACGCGCTCACGGTCCTGGTCAACTTCAAGAACCTCAACGGTAACTTCCTGACCAATTTCGACAACTTCTGAAGCGTGCTCAATGTGCTTCCATGAAAGTTCTGAAACGTGAACTAGACCATCTACTCCACCAAGATCGATGAAAGCACCGAAGTTGACGATAGATGAAACCACACCGGTACGGATCTGGCCCTTGACCAAGTCCTGTAGGAAGGTGCTGCGGCTTGCAGACTGGCTCTGCTCTAGTAGAGCACGACGTGAAAGTACAACATTGTTGCGGTTCTTATCTAGTTCTAGAATCTTTGCTTCAACCTTCTGGCCAAGGTATGGGCCAAGGTCGCGTACACGACGAAGTTCGATTAGCGATGCAGGAAGGAATCCACGTAGACCGATGTCAACGATTAGACCACCTTTAACAACTTCGATAACTACACCGGTAACAGTGCCATCGGCGTCTTTGATCTTCTCAACATCGCCCCATGCACGCTCGTACTGCGCGCGCTTCTTTGAAAGAATTAGTCGGCCTTCTTTGTCTTCCTTCTGGAGAACAAGTGCCTCGATTGAATCGCCAACGGTAACGATCTCTGATGGATCTGCGTCGTGACGAATAGAAAGTTCGCGTGAAGGGATTACACCTTCGGTCTTGTAGCCAACGTCTAGAAGAACTTCATCGCGGTCGATCTTTACTACGGTGCCTTCGATTAGGTCGCCATCGTTGAAGAACTTTAGGGTCTTCTCGACTGCTGCTAGGAAGTCCTCAGCAGATCCAATATCGTTGACTGCGATCTGCTTGCTTGGGGTGTTTGACATATGTACTTTTACTCTTAACGGACATACTCGGGCTCGGGTAATTTACCCGGGCAATGGATAGGGATTCGCGCCGAAAGGCACCCGTAAAGTCTAGTTGATTAGAGGGACTCAGGCTAGTGCCCAGCCGCATCCCAGCTCTTGCCAACGCCGACATGCACTTCGAGTGGAACCGACAGTTCGACCACATTCTCCATCTCGTGGATGGCTAATTTCTTGAGTTGCTCGAGTTCACCCTTAGCCACCTCAAAGACCAATTCATCGTGAACCTGCAGCAATATTCGGCTTTTTAGCCCTGATTCGTCCATTTTGCGGTCAATTCTGGTCATTGCGAGCTTCATGATGTCGGCTGCAGTGCCCTGAATTGGAGCGTTTAGGGCTGCTCGCCTAGCCGCTTCGCGCACCTGGAAGACGCTCGACTTGAGGTCATCGAATGGGCGACGACGACCAAATGTGGTGACGGTGTAACCATTCAGCTTGGCTTCGTCGACAACCTGAGCCAGGTAGCGGCGCACTCCTCCGAAACGAGCAAAGTAATCCGACATCAACTGTTTAGCTTCGCCGTTGCTGATCCTCAATTGCTTAGCAAGCCCATACTCGCTGAGTCCATAGACCAAGCCGTATGACATTGCCTTAACTTTTGAACGCATGGCTGGGGTTACCTCTGCTGGCTTCACTCCAAAAATGCGTGAACCAACAAAACGGTGCAGGTCTTCCCCGGTCTTGAAAGCTTCGATCAGGCCCTCATCTTCGCTGAGGTGAGCCATGATTCGCATTTCAATTTGCGAATAGTCGGCTGTGAGCAACGTCTCGAACCCTTCGCCAACTACAAAGGCATCGCGGATTTCGCGGCCGCGTTCGCTCTTGATCGGAATATTCTGCAAGTTTGGTGAGTCACTTGATAGTCGTCCGGTAGACGTTCCAGTTTGAACGTAATTGGTGTGAATGCGACCATCATCAGCAATTGATTTGACAATAATCTCAACGATTTGCTTAAGCTTTGTGGTCTCACGGTGTTCCAGAAGCTTGGCTAGGAATGGATGCTCAGTTTGCTCGAAGAGTTCGTTCAATGCGGAAGCATTGGTTGAGAAGCCGGTTTTGACCGACTTGGTGCCAGTCATGCCTAAGTCTTCGAATAAAACAGTTTGCAATTGCTTTGGTGACGACAGGTTTATCTCTTTGCCAATTATTTTGAAGGCGTCGGTCTCGATAGTTTTAATTTCGTCAGCAAGAGTGTTTGACATAGCTTCGAGAGCTGACTTATCGATTTGAATACCGGTGAATTCCATTTGGGCAAGTGTTCTGCTGGTTGGTAATTCAATTTCATCTAAGGCGGTCAGTTGATTCTCAGCCTTTAGTTTGGAGTAGAGCCTTGGCGCGAGATTGGCTACCAACCAAGCATCCAGCGATGCGTCATGAGACGCCTCTCGGATCAGGGCGTCGCCATCCTCGCGCTGAACTGCCATTCCTAGATACTCCAAAGCAATATCGTCCAGGCCGTAACCCTTGCGGAGTGGGTTCAGCAGGTAGGTCATCAGCAGAGAATCGTAAGCAACACCATTTAGTTTCAAATCAAAGCCAAGTAGCCGTCTGGCATTGTTCTTGGCGTCATGGATGGCCTTGGTCTTATCGCTGGCGAGCCATTCACCAAGTTCTGAACCCAATTCCGTCTGATTTGCAGGAACCCA
Source organism: Micrococcales bacterium (assembly GCA_041311675.1). Lineage (GTDB taxonomy): Bacteria > Actinomycetota > Actinomycetes > Actinomycetales > Microbacteriaceae > Rhodoluna. The sequence continues at coordinate 7,479 of JBFYJA010000019.1, forward strand.
CTGCATACGCTTGGTCTCGGTCGCAAAACCAACGGATACGATTCCAGTTTCCAAAAATTCGAAACTGATAGCGAGCAAATTATTTCCGCTCAAAAGTTTGGCAAGATCCTTGGTGCCCAACATCTCCACATCGGGGATGTTCAGTTCTTCAAATACTTCCACCTCATCGATTGCTTCCACTGGAAGTACTTCAGATGATTGTTTAGCTTTGCCTGAACCCTTCAGGCGCAATACACGTTCGGTAAGAGACTTGAAGTGCAGTTTTGCGAAAGTTGACTTAACCGCCGATTCATCCACGCCAATAATCTCGAGATCGTCAAAACTGAAATCGAATTGCATATCACGAACAAGATGATTCAGCTTTCGGTTTCTAATGGCAAGTGCCGCATGTTCACGCAGGCTCTCACCCACCTTGCCGCTGATTTCTGCTTGAGCATCCAGCACGGCCTGCAGGCTCCCGAATTGCTGTAACCACTTAGCGGCGGTTTTTGGACCCACTCCAGGGATTCCAGGAAGGTTGTCAGAAGTTTCTCCAACGAGAGCGGCTAAATCCGGATACTGCTTTGCGTGCACACCATATTTCTCGAAGACCGCTTCATCTGTCATGCGTGCAAGATTGAGTACACCCTTGATTGGATAAAGAATGGTGGTTTCTTCGCGAATTAATTGGAAAGTATCGCGATCGCCCGAGACCACTGACACGTTGTATCCGGCATCAGCAGCTTGGTCGGCGAGGCTGGCAATGATGTCATCGGCTTCAAAGTTTTCACGCGTGATGTTGCGGATGTTCATCGCGCCTAGTGCTTCTCGAAGCAATTCGGTTTGCCCGATAAACTCTGGCGGTGTCTCGCCTCGCGTTCCCTTATATTCCGGATACTCAGCGGTGCGGAACGATTCGCGTGAAAGATCAAAAGCCACCGCAAGGTGCGTTGGCTTCTCTGAAGCCAATATGTTCAGCATCATAGAGATGAAGCCGTGAATGGCATTGGTGTGCTGACCATCGGGGGTTCGGAAACTATCCGGGCTGAGGGCGTAAAAAGCTCTGAACATCAATGAATGCCCGTCAATGAGCAAAAGAGTAGGCTTGGCATTCATAGGCCTAGCCTAGGCGAATTCAATCAGTGAGAGACTCATGAACGACGAAATCAAAACCAGTGAAGCTGCCGCTGCCCTACTTGCGGAGCGCGGACTAGGTGACCTCGCCGACAAAATGGGCATCAAACTATTGGAGTTATCGGCAGAGCGTTCAGTTGCAACAATGCCGGTAGCTGGAAACACTCAGCCTCTCGGTGTGCTCCACGGTGGCGCCCACGTTGTACTCGGTGAAAGTCTTGGAAGTTTTGCCGCAAATGTTTGGGCTTACCCAGATAAGTATGCGGTTGGTATTGAGGTCAATGCTTCACACAGTCGTTCGGCGACGGCAGGTTTGGTTACCGCTACCTGCGAGGCAATCAATTTGGGTAAAACGCTTACTGTCCACGAAATTTCCATACGTGACGAGGACGGAAAATTGCTTTCCACTGTGCGAATTACTAACTTCTTGCGCGATCGCGCTTAACTTTTCTTTTCGCCAAGCTGTTCGATGATGGTCACAGCAACTTCGTGCATTGTCAAACGACGGTCCATCGAAGCTTTTTGAATCCACCGGAAAGCCTCTGGCTCGGTTAGGTTCATTTTTTCGTTCAACAAGCCCTTGGCTCGATCTACGAGTTTGCGAGTTTCAAAGCGCTCGGTAAGGTCCTGAATCTCATTTTCCAAAGTTTGGAACTGCTGAAATCTCGCCCAGGCAATCTCGATTGCTGGTAGAAGGTCGTTAGGCGTAAATGGTTTGACCACATATGCCATGGCACCGGCTTCGCTCGCCTGGTCGACTAGTTCCTTTTGACTGAAAGCGGTGAGCAGTACGACTGGAATCTTTAGTTTTTGCATTTCCGCCGCTGCGGTTATGCCATCCATGTTCGGCATCTTGATATCCATGACGACTAAATCAGGGGTGAGTGACTTTGCTAATTCGACAGCCTCTGCCCCGTCTTTAGCTTCACCGATAACGTCAAAACCAAATTCGCGAAGAGTCTCTACGATGTCCATGCGAATCAGAGACTCGTCTTCAGCGACAAGCACCGAGCGCTTCTTTGCCAACTCTTCCATCCGTCTAACCTATTCGACTGGGCAGCCTAATCTCAAATGGACTAAACTAATGTAGTTGCCGCCGAAGTGGCGAAATGGCAGACGCGGAGCACTCAAAATGCTTTTCCGAAAGGAGTGCGGGTTCAAGTCCCGCCTTCGGCACCAATGAAAAAACCCCGATTTCTCGGGGTTTTTTCGCTTAATTCTTAGCGGCGCGCGTATCCAGGAACTGCCTGGTTTACTGCATCGCCAACCTTGTGAACGCGGAGGCTGTTGGTTGAACCAGGGATGCCAGGTGGAGTTCCAGCAACAACAACAACCTCGTCTCCAACTTTCGCCAAGCCCTGAGCTAGAACGATTTCATCAACCTGGTGCATCATCTCATCGGTGTGAGTAACCGGCGAAACCAGGAAGCTCTTGGCTCCCCAAACCATCGATAGGCGGTTGCGAATTTCTTCGCTAGGAGTAAACGAAAGAGTTGGAACGCTTGAACGTAAACGAGCCACACGA
>JBFYJA010000020.1:0-9985 GCA_041311675.1 Micrococcales bacterium
GCCGAAGCTATCGCTGTTGCCGTGAAAGTTGAGTGTCACAAAAATGGCATTCCAGTGCCTGTGCTCGCTTTCGAGCCTGGCCGAGTAATTGCTGGTAATCCTGGCGTTACTTTGTACACCGTTGGAACTATTAAGGATGTCCAGGTTTCAGAAGCAGGCGCCACTCGAAAGTACGTTTCAGTTGACGGCGGTATGAGTGACAACCCTCGCACTGCTCTTTACGAAGCTGAGTACCACACAGTCTTAGCCTCGCGTTCAACCAATGCCGCTCCAGAGCTGGCTCGCGTGGTTGGTAAGCACTGCGAGAGTGGTGACATCGTGGTCAACCAGGACTACCTGCCTTCAGATATCGCCCCTAGCGACCTAATTGCGGTGGCTGCTACCGGCGCATACTGCTATTCACTGTCCAGTAATTACAACTTCTTAACTAAGCCTGCCGTCGTGGCAGTTCGCTCTGGACAGGCCAGACTTATTATTCGAGCCGAAACCGAGGCAGACTTGTTTACCAGAGATGTCCGCTACCAAGCGAACAGGGGAGAGTAATGAACGAATATCGTCCACTGCGCGTTGCGCTACTCGGGGCTGGATCGGTTGGTGCTCAGGTTGCCCGTTTGCTAATCGAGAACAAGGCAGAACTTGCCGCTCGTGTTGGTGCCGAACTTGAACTTGTTGGTATCGCGGTTCGCGACCTGAAGTCGAAGCGCGCCGAAGGAGTGCCGGCAGATTTGCTAACCACCGATGCCGAAGCACTAATTCTTAGCGCAGACATCGTGATTGAAGTTATGGGTGGCATCGAACCAGCTCGCACTTACATTTTGCAGGCGCTGAATTCTGGAAGTGATGTCATCACCGCAAACAAAGCGCTACTGGCAACTCATGGAACAGAGTTGTTCGACACCGCTGAGCAGGTTGGCGCACAGCTTTACTTCGAGGCTGCTGTTGCTGCTGCAATTCCAATTATTCGTCCGCTACGTGAATCACTTGCCGGTGACAAAGTTACTCGCGTGATGGGAATCGTGAACGGTTCAACCAACTACATTCTTGATCGCATGGACACCGAAGGCATTTCGCTCGAGGCTGCCATGGATGAAGCAACCAAACTTGGTTACCTTGAAGCCGACCCAACTCTGGATGTTGAAGGTTACGACGCAGCGCAGAAGGCTGCGATCCTTGCTTACCTTGCTTTCCACACTGAAGTCCCAATCGAGAAGGTTTACCGCGAGGGAATGACCAAGGTCACTCCTGAACAAATCAAAGCAGCGCAACGCGATGGTTACGTAATCAAGTTGCTCGCGATTGCAGAAAGACTTTCAGCTGACAAGCACGGAGACGAGGGTGTCTCGGTTCGTGTTTACCCGACCCTGATTCCTCGAACCCACCCGCTTGGTTCGGTGCACGGAGCATTCAATGCAGTGTTCGTTGAAGCCGAAGCCGCTGGACAGTTGATGTTCTATGGCGCTGGTGCCGGTGGAACTCAGACCGCAAGTGCTGTGCTCGGCGACCTAGTTAGCGCGGCAAAGCGCCACGTTGCCGGTGGACCTGGTCTTGCCGACTCGGTACACGCCAACCTACCGATTTTGCCTATCGACCGCATTCACACTCGCTACCAAATCACCATGGTCACCAACGACCAGGCGGGTGTGCTTGCCAAGATTGCCAACCTATTTGCCGCCAACGATGTTTCGATTGAGTTTGTAGAGCAAATGCCGGTGGTTGGCCGCAAGGCTGCGATGATCGAAATCGGTACTCACGAGGCAACCGATGCTGACTTACAAAAAGTTGTGGCTGCACTAAATGCAAACGATGCAGTGGAATCAATTACTTCAGTTATCCGAGTAGAAGGAATCTAATGGCACACCAGTGGCGCGGAGTTATTCGCGAATACATCGATCGTCTTGACATCAGCAAAGACAACCCGATCATCACACTTGGTGAGGGTGGCACTCCACTTGTTGAGGCACCAGCACTTGCCAAGTTGGTTGGCGCTGAACGCGTAATGCTTAAGGTCGAAGGTATGAACCCAACCGGTTCATTCAAAGACCGCGGTATGACCATGGCAGTTTCGAAGGCTATTGGACACGGAGCCAAGGCAGTGATCTGTGCATCGACCGGAAACACTTCTGCATCTGCTGCAGCGTATGCGGCGGCGGCTGGCATCCAGTCAGTGGTTTTGATTCCTGAGGGCAAGATTGCACTTGGCAAGTTGTCACAGGCAGTAGCTCACAAATCTCAGATCATGCAGGTGCGCGGAAACTTTGACGACTGCCTCGATCTAGCTCGTGAGCTTTCTGCAAACTACGCAGTGCACTTGGTCAACTCAGTTAACCCGGATCGCATCGAAGGTCAGAAGACTGGCGCATTCGAAGTGGTCGACGCACTTGGATTCGCACCAGATCTACACGTGCTTCCAGTTGGTAACGCAGGTAACTACTCGGCTTACTTCAAGGGATACCTAGAAGACTTCAACGAGGGTCGCATCAAGGCTGTGCCTGAGATGTGGGGCTTTCAGGCCGAAGGCTCGGCGCCATTCGTGCAGGGCTCACCGGTGAAGAACCCGGAGACCATCGCTACCGCTATCCGTATCGGTAACCCGGCATCATGGGATCTGGCGCAGTCTGCCAAGGAGTGCAGCCGCGGTCGTTTTGGTGCGGTTAGCGACAAGGAAATTCTTTGGATGCACCGCTTCCTGTCAAACGAAGTTGGCGTATTCGTTGAGCCATCATCGGCAACCGGTGCGGCTGGACTTTACAAGACTTCGCAGCAGGGTGGTGATGCAATCGGCAAGACCATCGTGGTAACTGTTACCGGTCACGGACTTAAGGACGCAGGTTGGGCATTGAAGGATGCAAACGGCGAAGACATCCAGCCGACCGTGGTGAACAACAACGCAGCAGAAGTTGCTGAGAGTTTGGGATTGGCTTAAGTCATGTCAATCATCGGTAGAAAAGTTTCGGTACGAGTACCTGCCACTTCGGCAAACCTCGGACCCGGCTTTGACACGCTTGGAATCGCGCTCGCGTTTTACGACGAGCTCGAAGTCGAAGCGGTTGCCGACAACAACGTAATCGTTGAGGTACACGGAGAGGGTGCCGGCGAAGTTCCGACCGACGAGAAGAACCTCGTAGTCAAGTGCATCCAGCACACCTTTGATCACTTCGGACATAAAATGCCTGGCTTGAGAATCAAGGCACATAACATCATTCCGCACGGTCGCGGCATGGGTTCATCTGGCGCAGCTGTAGTTTCTGGAATCATCGCGGCCAAGGGATTGCTCGACGGCATTGTAGAAATGAAGAACAGCGATCTTCTCGAACTAGCCACCGAACTCGAGGGTCACCCGGATAACGTAGCACCGGCACTCTTCGGTGGACTAAACATTGCCTGGGAAGATGACAACGGTCCGCACAACAAGAAGTTGTTTGTGCACCGCGGTGTTTCTCCGCTCGAGCTCGTGCCATCACACACCATGTCGACAGCAAAGGCTCGGTCGCTACAGCCAGAGTCAGTGCCTCACGAAGACGCCGTGTTCAATGTTTCTCGCTCGGCACTTCTGGTGGCGGCACTAACCCAGAGCCCAGAGCTATTATTGGCGGCCACAGAGGATCGTTTGCACCAGGATTACCGTGCCGAGGCTATGCCGGAGACCAATGCGCTCGTGCAGCTGATGCGAGCTCACGGCCACGCGGCAGTGGTTTCGGGCGCCGGCCCTTCGGTGCTGGTCCTAGCCAGCGACCCGGCCGAGCGCCTAGCCGCGGCGAAGCTAGCTGCCGAGAAGTATCCACAGTGGCGTGCCTTGCTGCTTGCCGTGGACTTCAAGGGTGCTACAGTAGTAACGCACCACTAATCAAGCAGTTCAATCCGAACGCTTCTAGGTGTATCCCTAAATCGCAATCTGCGAACGCGCACGACCTATACCGATGCTGCGAAATCTAGAAAGAGTAATCAATCATGGATGAAATCCAGGAAACCACTGCGGTAAAGAAGACCCGTCGCCCTGCGACCGAGGCCCCTGCAGCTGAAAGCAACAACGAATCTTCAGAGCCAAAGCGCAACCCACGCAACCGTCGAGGTGGCGCTGCAAAAGAAGGCTCAGCCTCAACTGAAAAATCAGAGGCACCAGCAGAGAAGTCTGAAAAGAAGGACAACTCAAACAAAGAAAGTGCCAACAAGGACAACGAGACTCGTGGCAACGATTCACGCAATGAGCGTGAATTCAACGACGAGCGTCGCGGTAACAACAACCGTAACCGCAACCGTAACCGCGATCGCTTCCGCGACCGTCGCGGTAACAACAACCGCAACAACGACCGCGATGAGGTTGAGCCGGAGATCTCTCCAGATGACATCTTGGTGCCGGTTGCCGGAATTCTTGACGTACTAGACAACTACGCATTCGTTCGCACCAGCGGCTACCTGCCAGGCAACAACGATGTTTACGTATCACTTGGTCAGGTAAAGAAGTACAACCTGCGCAAGGGTGACGCCGTAGTTGGTGCAATCCGTCAGCCTAAGGAAGGCGAAGGTCAGGGTCGTCAGAAGTTCAACGCCATTGTTCGCGTTGACTCAGTAAACGGTCAGACCTTGGAAGAAGCCGGAGCTCGCGTTGAGTTCGGCAAGCTAACACCTTTGTACCCTCAGGAGCGTTTGCGCCTTGAGACCGAATCACAGAAGCTAAGCACTCGAATCATCGACCTAGTATCTCCAATCGGTAAGGGTCAGCGTGGTCTAATCGTCTCACCACCTAAGGCCGGTAAGACTCTCGTACTACAGGCGATTGCAAACGCAATTACCACCAACAACCCAGAAGTTCACATGATGGTGGTCTTGGTTGACGAGCGTCCAGAAGAAGTTACCGACATGCAGCGCACAGTGAAGGGTGAAGTTATCGCGTCAACCTTCGATCGCCCTGCAGAAGACCACACCACTGTTGCCGAGTTGGCTATCGAGCGCGCAAAGCGTTTGGTTGAGCTTGGTCACGACGTGGTTGTGCTTCTTGACTCGATCACTCGTCTTGGTCGTGCTTACAACCTAAGCGCGCCAGCATCAGGTCGAATCCTTTCTGGTGGTGTTGACTCTGCTGCTTTGTATCCACCAAAGCGTTTCTTCGGTGCTGCTCGAAACATCGAAAACGGTGGATCACTAACCATTCTTGCTACCGCTCTGGTTGAGACCGGTTCAAAGATGGATGAGATTATCTTCGAAGAGTTCAAGGGAACCGGAAACATGGAGCTTCGTTTGTCTCGCTCACTTGCAGACAAGCGCATCTTCCCAGCGGTTGACGTGAACGCTTCTGGTACTCGTCGCGAAGAAATGTTGATGAGCCCAGACGAGACCAAGATTGTTTGGAAGCTTCGTCGCGCACTTGCCGGACTTGAGCAGCAGCAGGCGCTTGAGCTTGTGCTCAATCGCTTGAAGGAAACCTCGAGCAATGTTGAGTTCCTAATGCAGGTTCAGAAGTCAATGCCAGTACCATCAGGCTCAGACGGAGAGTAATTAATTGCTCGATTCAGTACAGGCACTATTAGCTGAACACACTGAGCTGCAGGAAAAACTTTCTGACGCCAGTGTGCACGCTAATCCTGCTTTGGCAAAGAAACTCAACCGCCGTTACGCGGAGTTGAGCACCATTGTCGCTGCCTACAACTCGGTGCTTCAAATCACCGATGATCTAGCGGCTGCAAAGGAACTTGCCAAGGAAGACGACGCCTTCGCTGAAGAAGTCACCAGCAACGAAACTAAATTGGTTGAGGCGCGCGAGAAGCTACGCCGCCTATTGATTCCACGTGACCCAGATGATGGTCGCGATGTAATTATGGAAATCAAGGCCGGTGAAGGTGGAGCGGAGTCTGCGCTATTCGCTGCAGACTTATTGCGCATGTACATCCAGTACGCCAACTCAAAAGGTTGGAAGACCGAAATCCTCGACAAGAATGAGTCTGACCTCGGTGGTTACAAGGATGTTCAACTAGCCATCAAGTCGAGTGCTACCGATCCGGCTCAGGGTGTGTATGCACATCTGAAGTACGAGGGTGGCGTGCACCGCGTGCAGCGTGTGCCGGTAACTGAAACTCAGGGCCGCATTCACACCTCAGCAGCCGGCGTTCTAGTTTTCCCTGAAGTAGACGAGCCTGAAGAAGTCGAAATCAGTCAGAACGATATTCGAATTGACGTTTACCGTTCGTCTGGTCCTGGCGGCCAGTCGGTAAACACCACAGACTCTGCTGTTCGAATCACCCACCTTCCAACCGGAATTGTGGTTTCGATGCAGAATGAAAAGTCGCAGCTGCAAAACCGTGAAGCCGCGATGCGTGTGCTTCGTGCCCGCATCCTTGCTGCTCAGCAGGAAGCCATCGAAGCAGAGCAGTCGGCTGCTCGTAAGTCTCAGGTTCGTACAGTTGACCGCAGCGAGCGAATCCGCACATACAACTTCCCGGAAAACCGCATCGCGGATCACCGCACCGGATACAAGTCATACAACCTAGACCAGGTCATGGATGGCGCACTCGAGCCAGTGGTTCAGTCTGCAATTCAGATGGATGAAGAAGCGCGCCTAGCTGCGCTCGGTGCCGAAAAGTAACTAATGCTTCTTCGCGAAGTGGTGGCACACGCGGTTGAAAAACTCAGCAGTGTGGGAATCGAAAATGCCCAGGTCGACGTCGAACTTCTCGTTGGCCACTTATTGGGAATTTCTCGTGGCCAGGTGCAATCAGCTCTGATTGCCGATGCCGAAATTGAAGATGACAAACTCAAGCAGCTAAACAATTTGTTTGGCCGCCGTTTTGCTCGTGAACCTCTGCAGCACCTCACCGGAGTTGCATACTTCCGTCAGCTTGAACTTAGAGTCGGTCGCGGGGTATTTATCCCACGTCCAGAGACCGAATCGGTAGTGCAGATTGCAATCGATGCCCTTCGTATTGATTCCACCCCGGAGCCAATTGCGATTGACCTCGGCACCGGCAGCGGAGCCATTGCCTTAGCGATGCACACCGAAGTGCCAAATGCGCGAGTTTTCGCGGTGGAAAAATCTCCCGAGGCACATGTTTTCACTAGACAGAACTTTGCGAAGTATCCGGGTGCCGAACTCACTCTCGGCGACTTAGCCGACAGCTTTAATGCACTCAATGGTTCGGCATCGGTAGTTATTTCGAATCCGCCATATATCCCGGCCGACATGGTGCCGGTAGATCCAGAGGTGCACCTGTTCGACCCGAGCCTCGCGCTCTACGGGGGAGCGGATGGGTTAGATGTGATTCGTCAGGTTTCTAGCACCGCAGCAAGGTTACTGCGTGACGGTGGCACATTGGTGATTGAGCACGCCGACAGCCAGTCCAAACTGGTGTGTGAATTACTATTGGCAGATGGGTGGCAACAAGTCACCGCACATAAGGATTTAACTGACCGCGACAGAGCGGTCAGCGCAATCAAGTAAGGGAGCAGCAAATGCAAAAAGTATTTGATTGCTCCGTAGATACCGAGTTACTAACCGGGATGCGCCTCGCCAAAGTGGCACTCCAGCGAAACGAACTTGTCGTACTTCCTACCGATACCGTTTACGGGATTGCTGCAGATGCGTTTTCACCAAGTGGAGTGCAAGCGTTGCTCGATGCGAAAGGTCGCACTGCTCAGTCACCACCTCCGGTTTTGATTGGCAATATCGACACACTAAAAGCGCTCGCCGATTACGTGCCAGAGATTGCGCTGAAACTTGCAGAGGTATTTTGGCCTGGCGCGCTCACTATGATTTTCAAAGCGCAACCTGCGCTGTCTTGGGAGCTTGGTGAAACCAAGGGCACTGTCGCGCTGCGCATGCCGGATCACAAGATTGCACTCGCGCTGCTTGCCGAGACCGGACCGCTTGCGGTTTCAAGTGCGAACCTCACTGGACAACCGGCAGCAACTACCTGCCAGCAGGCCGTGGATTACCTCGGCGAAAGCGTTCAAGTTTTTCTTGATGCCGGAAATTCACCAAAGGGTGAAGCATCAACCATTTTGGATTTAACAGCTATCACTCATGACAACCCGGATGGCAAAATTCGCATCGTTCGACTCGGCGCATTGAAGAAAGCACAAATCAAATCGGTGGTTGGCGATCTTTTGGCAGACGATAAGTAATGCGCGCTTACGTACTGATTGCACTTATTGCAGCGGTGGTCACCTACCTAGCCACCTGGGCAACACTAAAGGTGAGCCACAAATACAAGCTGTACCCACAGATTCGCGCACGTGATGTGCACACCAAGCCAACGCCGCGCCTAGGCGGAGTGGCAATGTTCATCGGCTTCCTAGTAGCCATGGGCTCTGCAGGCCTGTTTGGTTGGTTCCGCAGTGTCTTTGCAGACCCCATTCACATCCTTGCCATCGTGGCTGCAGCGGCCATCATTACTGTGATCGGTTTCTTAGATGACCTATACGACCTCGACTGGACGTTAAAACTTGCCGGACAGTTTGTGGTTGCCGGCGTGCTTGCTTGGCAAGGCGTGCAGATTGTTTCGCTTCCGATTGGCGGACTGACAATCGGAAGTTTCGGCACCTCATTGGTCGCGACTGTTTTCCTAACAGTGCTGGTGATGAACGCAGTCAACTTCATCGACGGCCTCGACGGTTTGGTTAGTGGAGTCGCACTCATCGGTACGCTTACCTTTTTTGGTTACACGTACTTGCTCGCGCAGAAAACTTCACCAACTAACTACTTCAACATTGCCGGTTTGATATCGGCAATCGTTATCGGAATGTGCGTTGGCTTCCTTCCGCATAACTGGCGTCCGGCAAAAATCTTTATGGGCGATTCAGGTGCGATGCTACTTGGATTGTTGATGGCAACATCAGCACTAACCGTAACCGGGCAGATTGATCCGCACATGGTGGGCCGTGACGATTTGCTTCCGGCATTCATCCCGTTGATTTTGCCGCTCGCCATTTTGATTTTGCCGCTATTGGATTTCTCGCTGGCAGTTCTGCGAAGATTGCGTGCCGGTAAATCTCCGTTTGCTGCCGACCGTCAGCACCTGCATCACCGGCTTCAAGATTTAGGTCACGGACACGTTGGTTCGGTTTTAGTGTTTTACATTTGGACTGCTTTGATTTCCGTGAGCTGCTTACTGTTTTTCTTCTGGCCGTGGGAAGCCATTCTGGCTTTCGATGTGGTTGGCGTAATTTTGGCAACCACCTACACGGTTTGGCCGATCATTCGAAAGCGTCAGAAAGCGAAGCTCAATGCCTAGTCCTAGCGAACTACTTTTCACCCGCATCCTGAAGCAAGGTGCAATGCTGATTGGCGCCATTGCGCTGGTTGGCGGATTAATTGGCTTCCTGGTGGCTGCCACCGCGGGGCTGTTAAGTGCCCTAATTGGGGCGGCCATGGCTCTGGTCTTTGTTTCGATGACTGCGCTCAGTGTTTGGCTGGGTGGAAAGCTCTCGCTTGGGGGCTTTTTTGGAGTAGTCCTGGGTGGCTGGATCGCCAAGCTACTGATGTTTATTGGACTGGTTCTGCTGCTCAAGGGTGCGACTTTTATTGTTGGGCCGATTCTGTTCGTCTGCATTGTCGTTTCGGTAATTGGCAGCCTGGCATTGGACGCAATAGTGGTGTTCAAGACCCGCATTCCGACCGTCGGAAAATAATCTCAAAATTCATCTGCCGATGGGCGGGAAACCGCAATTTGGCGCGGTTTTATGCTGTTAGAATTACTCTCAGAACGGGGCAAAATTCCGTTCAAACACCCCCAATCGCCGCGAGTGTTTTGCACTTGCCCCGACACAGGAGCCTGCGCTGTTAGCTAATCTCGTGAACCTGCTTCCATATGCAGCCAGCTCTGAGGAGTCAGGCGGATTTCACGCTCCTTCGATTATGGAGTTCTACCCAGAGATCGTTGCTTTCGAGGGCACCCCATTTGCGCTAAACCGAATCATGTTGATTCGTCTTTTAGTTACCGCTTTGATTCTCGTGATCTTCTGGCTTTGGTCAGGAAAGTTCAAGAAGGCTTACAAG
>JBFYJA010000021.1:0-9973 GCA_041311675.1 Micrococcales bacterium
GATGTCGGCTCCGCGCTTCTTAATTTCAAGAGTGCCGATGTTTCTCTCGCGCAGATAAGCCTTCAGCTTCTTACGATCGAAAGCCATCTCGTCAAGCACTCGGAAGCCACGCACAAACGGTGAAGTGATTTCTTCGCTACTCGACAAATACGCAATCTGTGGAGCAATCAAAGTTGCGCCAATTTGCTCGGCGAGTTCGGCAATCAGGTGAGAGCGAACTACGGCATTGTCTGGTTCGTAAATGAATTGCTTAAGTTTGTCTACCGGAGCAGATTCGCTCACCAAAGTTTCTGACGTGATTTCATGGCGACCATCTTTGTCAACGATAGTTGCAGCGCGAGCAACCTTTGGTCTGCGCACTTCGTTAAACCAAAGAGCGAGTTCCACTACATCACCATCAATGGACAACCACTGTGCTTCGGCATCTTCTGGAATTGCTTCGTGTGGGTGACCTGGTCCGAGTTTGATGCCGGTTGGTTTGGTGCGAGCTTGCTCAACCACCCAATCGAAGTTCGGCGCAAAATCGGCAGGGTCAAACTTGCGTACTGTGCGTTCTGATTTGCCGCCAAGTTCACGGCGAGCTGGATCAAAGAAGAGTGCCTCGAATTGGGAGAGGTCGAGAGTGGTGACATCGGCATGGGTAACTTCAACGCCATCAAATGCACCGAGGTTGAACGTGGCTAGCGCAGCAGTAATCTCATCGATTTCGAAAGCTCTTACCTTGAGGTCTATTGAGGCAAAGGCGAGTGACTCTGCACCGATGCCACAGCCAAGATCTGCCACCTCGGAAACCTTCGCGCCACGAAAGCGCCCGGCATGTAGAGCGGCAGCTTGCAGGCGAGATGCTTGTTCGAGTCCAGCCTCGGTGAACAGTAGGCCATCCGTGAAGTCGCCAAACTTCTTGCGAGCCCGTCGGCGCAGTTTGGCCTGGGTCAGCACAGCGGCGACCAGTGATGGGTGATAACCCTCTGCTCGAAGGCTACTGACCAGCTTGACCACGTCGGCCTTGGCATCTAGGTCACCGATGGAATTGAGCAGCATCAAGGCCTCAGGGGTGAGGAGGTGAATAAGTTCTTCGCGCTGCATAGGTCAAAATTAGCACTCGCCTTGACCGAGTGCTAGGCCATGAATTAGAGTTTCTGGGTAGCCAATTCGGCTAACTAACACTGTTGATTCTTAGTAGAAGAGGTCATTATGTCGGTTTCAATCAAGCCGCTAGAAGATCGAATTGTTGTTCGCCCAGTTGAGGCCGAGCAGGTAACCGCATCTGGTCTAGTAATTCCAGACACCGCTAAGGAGCGTCCTCAGGAGGCAGAAGTAATCGCTGTTGGTCCTGGTCGCGTTGACGACAACGGTAACCGCGTGCCTGTTGACGTAAAGGTCGGCGACAAGGTGATCTTTTCAAAGTACGGAGGCACTGAGCTGAAGTACAACGGCGAAGAGTACCTAGTGCTCTCAGCACGCGACGTGCTTGCAATCGTCGAGCGCTAGACTCAAAAATATGAAGAACCCCGAGCATAACTACGCTCGGGGTTTTCTTTATGGCCTGTCTGCCTATTTCATCTGGGGCGGATTTCCAATCATCATTTCAGCGCTCGGTTTCGCGTCTCCGTTCGAGATTATTTCGTGGCGCATTGTTTTTGGATTCCTAACCGGAATTCTCTTGGTGGCATACACCAGAACCTTCCGCGAAATAGTAGAAGTTTTCAAAAACAAACAGACTCTCAAATGGGTGTTGACCAGTACATTCCTAATCTTTCTGAACTGGTCAATTTATGTGGTGGCGGTTTCGTCTCATCAGGTAGTTGAAGCATCGCTCGGTTACTTCATCAATCCGCTGGTCACTATTTTGTTGGCTGTTGTTTTCCTCAAAGAAAAACTCGGTAAGGCTCAGTGGCTTGCTGTGGGCTTTGGTTTACTTGCGGTCATCGTGCTTAGTTTTGACTACGGCCGTCTGCCTTGGATTGCATTGAGTTTGGCGGCAACCTTTGGAGTCTACGGATTTGCCAAAAACAAAATGGGTGGGCGAGTTACTCCGCTAACCAGCTTTGTGGTTGAAGCCGGATTGGTTGTTCCAATCGGAATCGTCCAGCTGATTCTGGTTGACATCATTGGCGGCGGACTGATGTTTGCCAGCCAAGGGTTTGTTGGCAGCTTTGGCTTGGCGTTCTACGGAGTACTCACGGCCATTCCTCTGATTCTGTTTGGTAGCGCGGCCAAGTATGTGCCTCTGCGTTATATCGGTTTCATGCAGTACATCAGCCCGATCCTGCAGTTCCTGGTCGGCATCCTTTACCTGCACGAACCGATGCCGGCAGCTCGCTGGTTTGGCTTCGCCTTGGTCTGGTGTGGGCTGCTGGTTCTCATAATTGACGGGGTTCGCGGGCTTCGTAATCAGAATGTGACCTAGATTTACCATTTATTACCCTCTGGGGATTGTGCCTCTAAAAGAACTGATTAGGCTTGACCTTGCGTCTCGCCTCGAGCGAGATAAATCCATGGAGAAATAAATAGGAGTTCATTTATGAACGTAAAGAAGAGCAAAGTAGCTGGCGTTATTGCCGCTACTGCAGCTGTAGCTCTTGCAGCAGGAACTTCAGTTCCAGCTTCAGCAGCTGACAACCAGCTAACCGTTGGTGCAATCGTTCCTTTGACCGGTGCACTTTCATTCCTAGTACCACCTGAGATCGCAGGTATTCACCTAGCAATCGACGACATCAACGCCGCTGGTGGCGTTCTTGGCAAGAAGGTTGTTCTAGCAGGCATCCTTGACGAAGCAGATGGCGACAGCCCTGCAGTGTCACAGGCTTCTGCAACCAAGCTACTTTCACAGAAGGTTGACCTAATCATCGGTGCGGCTTCATCAGCTCGTACTCGTTTGATCATCAACCAGGTAACTGGTGCAAAGGTTGTTCAGATCTCAGGATCAAACACCGCACCTGACCTAACCAACTGGAAGGACAACGGTTTCTACTTCCGTACTGCTCCTTCTGACCTACTACAGGGTCGCGTACTTGCAAACCAGATCCTTCAGGATGGTGCTTCAAGCGTTGCAGTTCTATACCAGGACACTTCATACGGTGTTGGTCTAAACGCACAGCTAAAGGCAGTTCTTGAAAAGGGTAAGGCAACTGTTAACTCAATCTCATTCCCTGAGACCGAGACCAACTTTGCTTCTTACGTAGACAAGGCTCTTGCTGGCAAGCCAGACGCAGTTGTAATCGTTTCTTACAACGAGTCAAAGAAGGTTATCCCTGCGCTTCAGGCCAAGGGCTTCTCAGGCGGAAACGTTTACCTTGTAGACGGTAACGCTGTTGACTACTCAGCTGAGTCATACGCTTCTTACCTAAACGGTGCTAAGGCATCTATCCCTGGTAAGGCACTTGACGCTGCATTCAAGGCTCGCCTTGCTGCTTCATACAAGAAGTACACTGGCAAGACCCTAACCGACTACACCTACGGTGAGTCACTATACGACGCAGTAATCATCGGTGCTCTAGCTGCTCAGTCAGCTAAGAACGCAACTGGTGTTGGCATCAAGTCACAGATCACTGAGATCTCAAAGGCTGGCGCTGGCAAGGTTACTGTTACCTCATTCGCAGATGGTCTTAAGGCTCTAAAGGCTGGCAAGAAGATCAACTACGACGGTAAGACTGGTGCTATCGAGTTCGACGCTAACGGAGACCCAACTGGTGCTTACATCGGTATCTACCGTTACAGCGCTTCTGGACAGTTCAAGTTGGTTAAGACCGTACTTGGAAGCTCAGTTAAGTAATAACTGTTAAAGACAAAACCCCCGGGCGAAAGCTCGGGGGTTTTGCTTTGTCGTGATCAGAGAGAGCGATCACGAACTCTCTTAAAGCTCAGCCAGGTTTCCTAGGTAGAGCTCGACCATCTTTGGGTCGGCTAGCAACTCGCGACCGGTGCCAGTGTGTGCATCCTTACCCTGGTCAAGAACGTAAGCGCGGTCGCAAATCTGCAAGCAACGGCGAGCATTCTGCTCAACCATGATTACGGTCACGCCCGCCTTGTTAACTTCGCGAACACGTAGGAACGCTTCGTCCTGACGAACTGGTGAAAGTCCAGCTGAAGGCTCATCGAGCAGTAGCACCGATGGGTCAATCATGAGAGCACGTCCCATGGCAACCATCTGACGCTCACCGCCTGAAAGTGATCCAGCCTTTTGCGCACGACGCTTCTCAAGGTCAGGGAAGATGCTTGCAACAAATTCGAAGCGCTCTTGGAATTTCTTTGGAGTCTGGAAGACGCCCATCTCCAAGTTTTCTTCGATGGTCAATGATGGGAAAACGTTGTTGGTCTGTGGCACGAATGCAACACCCTTTTCAACCAACTTGTTTGCCTTTAGCCCAGTGATGTCTTCACCGTTCAACATGATGTGACCATCGCGCACATTTACCTGACCAAAGATTGCCTTGAGCAGAGTGGATTTACCGGCACCATTCGGGCCAATGATTCCGATCAGCTCACCTTGGTTAGCCACCAGTGAACAACCGTTGAGGATGTTGATGCCAGGAAGGTAACCGGCGTGCAGCGCCTTTGCTTCAACTACTGGAGTAGCCATTACTTACCTGCCTTAATGCTCTTTACTTCAACGGTTCCCAAGTCGGTGTCTGCGTGAGCACCTAGGTAGGCATCGATAACTGCCTGGTCCTTCATAACCTGTGCTGGTGGACCCTCGGCAACGATCTTGCCCTCGGCCATCACGATTACCCAGTCTGAGATGTGACGAACCATGTGCATGTCGTGTTCAACGAACAGCACTGTGGTGCCGTTGTTCTTGAGGTCCTTGATGTGCTCGAGCAGGCTCTGAGTTAGGGCAGGGTTCACACCGGCCATTGGCTCGTCGAGCATTACCAACTTTGGGTCGCCCATAAGTGCGCGAGCCATCTCGAGCAGCTTGCGCTGACCACCTGATAGCGAACCGGCATAGTCTTCGCGTTTGGCATCCAACTTGAATCGAGTTAGCAGAGAGTCAGCCTTCTCGGTGATTGCCTTTTCCTGTGCCTTCCAGAGCGGGCGGACGAATGACAACCAGAAGTTCTCGCCTTTTTGGTGCTGAGCTCCGAGGCGCATGTTCTCTATAACGGTCAGCAAGCTAAGTGCTTTGGTTAGCTGGAAGGTGCGAATCATGCCAAGACGAGCAACCTTGTATGAAGGCACGCCAGCAAGCTTGCGTCCCTCAAAAGTCCACTCGCCAGAGTTTGGCTTGTCGAATCCGGTTAGCAGGTTGAAGAACGTAGTCTTACCAGCACCGTTTGGGCCAATCAGAGCAGTGATCTTGCCGCGAGGGATTTCTACGTGTGCAACGTCAACAGCGGTGTTACCACCGAACTGACGAACCACGTGATCGGCAACCAGGATTGGGTCTACCTTCTTGCAGCCTGGACCTGCTTCACCTAGAACGATGTCGTTAGCCATTGAACTGCACCTCCTTCTTGTTGCCAAAGAATCCTTGTGGTCGGAATATCACCAGAAGCATCAGAATCAAACCAACCAACAGGAAGCGGATCTGAGCGACCTGCTCGATCTGTAGGAATGGTAGAAGGCCAGCATCTACGAGCACACCAAGGGCGCTCTCGATGAGGGTCATCAGTGCGAAGAACACCATTCCACCAACGATTGGACCTAGCAGGGTAGCGGCGCCACCGAGCAACAGGATGGTCCAGGTAAGGAAGGTGAAGTTGGTGCCCCAGTTGCTTGGCTGGTTGGTCTGTGATGACATCACGAACACCATTCCACCGATCGAAGCGATGCTTCCACCGATAACCAGAGCCTGTAGTTTGTAGGAGAACACGTTCTTACCTAGGGCACGTACTGCATCTTCGTCCTCACGAATTCCCTTGAGCACACGGCCCCATGGGCTGCGGGTTAGTGCGTAAAGCAAACCAACCATTAGTCCCACTATCAGCCAAGCCACAATTCGCATCCAGATTTGATCCGAGGTCAGTGCAACGGTTCCCAAATTCCAAACCACGTCGTCACCCAGCGGATTCATTCCGTAGAACTCTTCACCGAACTGGCTAACACCGGCAGAACCACCGGTGATGCCTTCTGCAGTTGACGAACCAACATAAAAACGGAGTGCCTGTGCTGCTGCAATTGTGACAATCGCAAGATAATCGGCACGTAGACGAAGAGTTGGAATACCAAGCAATGCGGCGAAAGCCATCGAGCAAAGCAGTCCGAACAAAATTGAACCCCAGATGTTCCAGTGGAAGTCAAGGGTTGCAATTGCAAATCCGTAACCACCGAGAGCGGCAAACGCTGCCTGACCGAAGTTAAGCAATCCGGTGAATCCGAAGTGAACCGCAAGACCGATGGCACAAAGAATGTAACCAACTGTCATTGGTGAGATGAGCTCGTTTCCGGCGAGCGAAAGAATTCCGATTAGATCCATTTTTTTATACCTATCCGATTCTCTGCTTCTTGCCGAGTACACCCTGAGGTCTCACAATCAAGATCACAATCAAGATGACAAGTCCGGTAACGTACTTCAACTCTGATGGCATCCAAAGAGTGGAAATTTCTACGGTGAGTCCGATGATCATTGCACCAACCGCTGCACCAAGAGCGGTACCTAGACCACCGAGGGTTACCGCAGCGAATAGTAGAAGCAAGATGTCGAACCCAACGCTCCAGGTTGCCTGGAACTGCAAGCCGTAAAGCACGCCAGCCAAACCAGTTAGACCCGCGGCTACCAGCCAAACGATACGGATGATTCGTTCCACATCGATACCGGTAGATGCTGCCAGCGGCGCATTGTCGCTCACCGCGCGGGTCGCTTTACCAATGCGGGTGCGGGTTAGGAAGAAGGCAACTCCGGCCAGAGCCACGGCGCTGATGCCCATAGAAATCAAGGCAACATTGCTTGTGAAGATTGGGCCGAGCTGAATTACTGTCTGTCCGCCAGAGATGTCCTTGGTGTCACCCTGGAAGAACAAGAGCAGTAAGTAGCGAGAAACAATTCCAAAACCAATCGACACAATCATCATCTGGTTTAGTCCAAGACGACGCTTACGAAGTGGCTTCCAAATTGCTGCATCCTGGAACCAGCCGTATGCGGTGACTGCAGCAACTGCCAAGATTCCCGAAACCAAAATGTTTAGCTGGAAGAAGGTGTAGCTCAGCCACATGATCATTGCGCCGAGAGTAACCATTTCACCGTGAGCAAAGTTATTCAAACCGGTGGTGCCATAGATAAGTGTGATTCCGATTGCAGCGATGGCAAGCATCAAACCGAAATCGAATCCGGCGAATAGTCGGATGAGGAACTGATCGCCAAAGCTCTGGGTTTCTACCTTGCCGGCATCGCCGAACTTGAAGAGCACAGCGGCAAAGTCGGTTTGCGAGAGGTCGGCTTCACCGATGTTGCTACCCGAAAGTTGCACTGTGTCAGGGAGGGTGGTTTTGTCGATTTCAACTTTCCACACGCCGTCGGTAGGCACCATAATCGTCCACTCGCCGAACTCATCGGTTTCGGTGGTGTACGACTTGTCGTCTTTAGACGCTGTCAGTGTGACGCCAGTAATAGGTACGTCATCCTGCTGGAGCGTTCCAGCGATTGTGTAAGTGAATGTCGATGGGTCTTCGTCCGCGGCAAATGCAGATGATGCTGTCATTACCCCCGCGAAGACCAGGAAGCCGGCAATCAATGCGCTTAAACCGCGCAAGCCAGGCCTAATTAGTCGGTTCAAACCAACCTCCATGTCGTTTTGTCCAAGATTACCCCGAAAATAGGGGTCAAATCGCCGGCTAGACTGGGTCTCACCGCCAACGTTCTCGAGGACCTCAATTGACTGAACACAACCCTTTCGGCTATCTCGGACTCACATACGACGACGTCCTGCTTTTGCCAGGCGAATCGGACATCATGCCTTCGGCGGTGAACACTAAGACCCAGCTGACCCGCCGCATTGAGATCAATGTGCCACTTCTTTCGTCGGCGATGGACACCGTGACCGAGGCTCGCATGGCAATCGCCATGGCTCGTCAGGGCGGAATCGGTGTTTTGCACCGCAACCTATCTTTGGAGGACCAGGCCTCGCAGGTTGACCTAGTCAAGCGCTCAGAAGCCGGAATGATTACCCACCCGGTGACCACCACTCCGCTTGCCACCATCCAGGAAGTTGACGACCTCTGCGGCCGTTTCCGAGTCTCTGGCCTTCCGGTAGTTGACGAAGACGACCGTTTGGTTGGAATCGTGACCAACCGCGACATGCGATTTGTGCTGGACGTTCAGCGCACCACCACTTTGGTTAAAGATGTAATGACTCCGATGCCGTTGATCACCGCAAACGTTGGCATTCGTCCAGAAGAAGCGGTTGCGATTTTCGCGCAGCACCGCATCGAGAAGTTACCAATCATCGACGGCAACCAAAAACTTTGCGGGCTCATCACAGTTAAAGATTTCGACAAGAGCGAGAAGTATCCAAATGCATCAAAGGATGGCGCTGGTCGGTTGCTAGTTGGTGCAGCAGTTGGTGTAGGTCAGGATGCTTGGGAGCGTTCGATGGCACTCATCGATGCAGGCGTTGACCTTCTTATTGTTGACACCGCACACGGACACAACCGTGCAGTGCTCGACATGATCGCTCGCTTGAAGGCAGAACCATTTGCCAAGAACGTAGACATCATCGGTGGAAACGTTGCCACTCGTGAAGGAGCTGCAGCACTCGTTGCTGCTGGCGCAGACGCAGTGAAGGTTGGCGTTGGTCCAGGTTCGATTTGCACCACTCGCGTGGTTGCCGGTGTTGGCGTGCCACAGGTTTCTGCGGTTTACGAAGCATCGCTAGCCGCCAAGCCAGCTGGGGTCCCGATCATTGCTGATGGTGGATTGCAGTACTCGGGCGACATCGCCAAGGCTCTGGTTGCCGGTGCCAACGCGGTAATGCTCGGCTCGCTACTGGCCGGAACCGACGAGGCTCCTGGCGATATCACCTTTGTTGGAGGCAAGCAGTACAAGACCTACCGCGGCATGGGCTCGCTCGGTGCGATGCAGGGTCGCGGCCAGGCCAAGAGCTACTCAAAGGACCGCTACTTCCAGGACGACGTGCTTCGCGAAGACAAGCTAGTGCCTGAGGGCATTGAAGGTCGCGTGCCTTACCGCGGAACAGTCGCCACTGTTACTCACCAGCTAATCGGTGGACTGCGTGCATCGATGGGTTACGTCGGTGCAGAAAACATTGCTGCGCTTCAAGAGCGTGGAAAGTTTGTTCGCATCACGGCAGCTGGTTTGAAGGAATCTCACCCGCACGACATTCAGATGACAGTCGAAGCTCCGAACTACAAC
Organism: Micrococcales bacterium; assembly: GCA_041311675.1. Classification (GTDB taxonomy): domain Bacteria; phylum Actinomycetota; class Actinomycetes; order Actinomycetales; family Microbacteriaceae; genus Rhodoluna. The sequence continues at coordinate 9,311 of JBFYJA010000021.1, forward strand.
AACCGCTAAAACTTCAAGGGGAAACAAATGGCCGAAATGGAAATTGGACGCGGCAAGCGCGGCACTCGTGCTTGGGCATTCGACGATGTTGCCATCGTCCCATCTCGTCGTACTCGTGACCCTCAAGATGTTTCGACAGCTTGGAACATCGACGCATACAAATTTGATTTGCCAATCATGTCTGCACCTATGGACAGCGCAGTTTCCCCTGCAACCGCAATCGAAATTGGAAAACTTGGCGGTCTCGGTGTGCTCGACCTCGAAGGTCTCTGGACTCGTTACGAAGATCCATCACAGCAGCTAAACGAAATTGCAAAGCTGGACCCGGCTCGTGCGATTGCACGCATGCAAGAAATCTACTCGGAGCCAATCAAGGCAGAGTTGATGCGCGATCGTCTTGCCGAGATTCGCGCTGCAGGGGTAACCGTTGCCGGAGCACTTTCACCACAGCGCACCGCTGAGTTTTACGAGACCGTAATCAAGGCTGGCGTAGACATCTTTGTGATTCGCGGCACCACCGTTTCGGCAGAGCACGTATCGAAGACCACCGAGCCACTAAACCTAAAGCAGTTCATCTACGAGTTAGATGTGCCGGTAATCGTTGGTGGAGCTTCTACCTACACTGCAGCCCTGCACCTAATGCGCACCGGAGCTGCCGGAGTG
>JBFYJA010000121.1:0-3218 GCA_041311675.1 Micrococcales bacterium
CATCACAGGTCTTGTGAATGGGGCGGACTATGACTTCCAAGTCATCACAGTGAATGCAGTCGGAAGTAGCTCGGCTACGAGCACGGTGAATCTCACAGCTACGCCTTCGGCGGCTCAAGTTGCGCTTGCTTGGAATGCTCCGGCAAGCCCTGGCGGCACGATTGCGGACTACGAGATGCAGTATCGGGTTTCCGGTGCAGGAACGTGGACAACATTTACGGATGCGGTCAGCACGTCAACGGGTGGCACCGTGACTGGTTTGACGAATGGCACGGCCTACAACTTCCGAGTAGCCACAATCCTGACGACTACCGTGGTCAGTAGTTACACCTCTGTCGTCACGTCGACTCCGCGCACGATTCCTAGTGTGGTCAGTGACCTTGCTACGGTTCCGGGAAACCGTCAGGTGGCGTTAACTTGGACCGCTCCAAATGATGGTGGTTCAGCGATTACTGACTATGCCGTGCAATTCAAGGCTTCAACTGATGCCAGTTGGACAACCTTCACGGATCCAGTCATTGGCACCACCGGTGCAACGGTTACTGGACTTTTGAATGCATCCTCGTATGACTTCCGGGTTGCGACCACGAACGTGGTGGGTACGAGCGCGTACTCATCAGCGGTCAGTGGCACTCCACGAACCACGCCTGGACTACCAACCTCGTTGACTGCAACGCCAACCAACGGGCAGGTAACGTTGAGTTGGGCTGCGCCAGCAAGCAATGGTGGATCAGCCGTGACGGATTACATTATTGAAGTAAAGCCGGCAACTGGATTTACCTGGACAACTGTCGCTGATGGAACGAACACCAACACCTCTGTGGTAGTTACCGGTCTGACCAATGACACTGCCTATAACTTCCGGGTCGCTGCAGCAAACGTAGCGGGTACCGGTAGTTACGCGACGCCAGTTGCCAGCACCCCTTATGGGCCAATCAGTGCTCCTCGAGCATTGGTGGCAACCGCACCAAGTACGAGTCTGATTTTGAACTGGGTTGCACCACTGTCCAGTGGCGGTTCAGCGATAAGTGATTACCTCATTCAGTATCGAGTAAGCGGAGCGGGATCGTGGACAACGTTGACACATAGTGCCAGCACTGCAACCACGGCAACCATTACGGGACTTGCAGGCTTGGCAACTGGAACGGTATACGAAATACGCGTTGCCGCCGTTAATGCAACAGACACCAGCAGCTATGCCACGGTTACCTATCCAACCGTGAGTGGGTCGGGCGGCGCTGGTGGTGGCACCACACCGATCACGAGCACAACGGCTCCAATCGTGTCTCCATCGGTGATGCCAACAATTGCACCGATCACACCGCCGATCATTCCAAGTAATTCAAAAGGCGTACTGCTTGTTGGCGGCGTGCCTGTGAATATGTCGATCGCTTCACCAACTGGGCCAACTGCACCATGGAAGGTCTCAGGTCCAGACTTCAACATGTCGTTCCTACCTAAGAGTGCAGAATCAACAGGCACAAATAGTTCTACGACCTCGTCAAGTACGCCATCAAATAATCCAAACCTGACTGCTGGGCCAGGAGGCTGGATCAAGATTGAAGGCGATGGAAATATGCCAAGTTCGACGGTGAAGGCATTCCTTGTTCCATCATCGATGGCCGCGCGCATGAGTTATCGCGTCGCTCAGACGATTTCATACCTCGGCGAGGTCGATGTCACAAAGATTGGAACTTTTGACATCACAGTGAATATTCCGAACGATGCAGAGCCTGGTGAGTATGTGCTCCAGATTAACGGAGTGAACTTGAAGGCCCAGGTTCGTTCGGTGAATATGGCAATGACCATCACTGGCTCACCGATGGTGCTTGCACCGCGAGCAGCTAAGAAAGCGAAATTCTTCAACGAAGGCACCTCTAAGCTAACACTGAATGGCCGTAATCGTTTGATGTTTATTGCCCGTTCAATTCCTCGCAATGCCACAAATGTGCAACTATCAATCACGGGTGCCTCAGGTGGACTCAACGATATGGACGCGAACTACAAGTTGGCGATGCGACGTGCCAAAAGATTGATTGGGTTTTTGAAAGCTCGAGGAGTGAGTGGCACGTACACGCTGACGTTGAAGACATCCATGGGCTTTGGGTCGGAATCTTCTCGGAATCCACAGGTGGATCGATTGCCTCGAAGTACCGTTAATGCGACCTTCAAGGTTCCTGTCAGTGGGAAGCAGTAGGCATTCATCAGCGACTAGGGTTACAAACTATGGCTCGACCAACGCGTGTGATGTACGTAGAGAATGATCCGACCCTGCGCGGAATTATTGCGCGCAGTTTGGAAGCCAGTGCTGAAATTGAGCTGGTGTCTTCCTATGCATCATCAAACGAGGCACTGGAAGATCCAGATCTCCTGAAGATCGATGTTGCTCTGCTTGATTTAGCACTTGGTGCCGACTCACTGAACGGGACCGAACTTGGCATAGCGATTCGAGCAAAGAACCCCAATGCAGGCATTGTGATTTTCACTCAACACATGGTTCCAGATTTCTTAGCTCAGCTTCCTGAGGAATTTCAATGGGGATGGTCGTGCATTGAAAAGCGGGCAGATCTTGAGAATCAATATCTTGTTGACGTGTTGAGAGCTACTGCAAAAGGTCTCAATGTTGTTGATCCAAAAATGCAAATTGCACGAGCAAACGTTGAAACAAGCCCGATTGATCGACTGAGCGCGCGTCAAAGGGAAGTGATGGCGCTCGCCGCCACCGGCTTAGATGCACCCGCCATTGCGGAAAGTCTCTCGATTGCTGCGGTAACAGTGCGACAAGACTTATCTAAGGCGTATGCAATCTTGATTCCTAACCCGAAACCAGGCACTGATTTACGTACGAGTGCGGTTTTGAAGTACCTCAAGGAAACTCGGTTGTACACCGATGAATTCCAGATTTAACCTTTCGAGGTATTACTCCGACGCGATTCGCGTCGCGTTCGGTCCGTGGGCAATTCGACCGTGGGTAATGGGAATCCTTTTAGCCATTCTCTTTAACTATTCTGCTATTGAAATTCTCAGAATCGAGCAAGGTAGAACAGTTACCGGTCTGCTGTGGTTATCGCAAGCTCCTAATGCGCTGTATCTCGGAATGCTCTATACCTTGCCGGCTCTGGCGTGGAATTTCGTTATTGCGCGCATCATCAAGATGGCACCCAACCGTGTGACGTATTTGGTTGGCGTTGTACTGCTTGCGGTAGTAGGGACCTTAG
>JBFYJA010000122.1:0-3217 GCA_041311675.1 Micrococcales bacterium
GCACATATTTCGTTTCAGACTTGGTTTCTGGTGCGGTCAACCGCGCAGATAACGTCGGCGAAGAACTGGCGGGTAAGGGCATCAACGTTTCTCGAGGACTACACCTCGCAGGTATCTCAGCGCCTGGCATCATTCCAATCGGAAATTCAGACCCATCAGTTTTGGTTCGCACCGGTTCTGCAGAATTTTTGCAGCCGCTTTGGGTAGATGGCACTCTTCGTGTTTCAACCACCATCCTTGAAAAAGGTGGAACTACCACCAAGATTAACGAGACTCCTCGACCACTTTCACACGATGACTGGAACGCAGTTGTTGAACTAACCGAAAAGACAGTTCGCGAAAGCGGAGCAAAGTGGTTAGTTATCGCAGGTGCACTTCCTACGTACAAAGACTCAGGTGAGTTCGTAAGTTTGCAGCCAATCTTCGACAAGATGAAAGAACTTGGAGTCAAGACTGCTCTTGATACTTCTGGCGCGCCACTTGGTTACTGGGGTAAGGCTGGAGCGGCGACCGTTATGAAGCCAAATGCGGAAGAACTCGCGTTCCTTGTTGGTCGCAACTTGAGCACCATCGGTGATGTTATATCTGCAGCTCGTGAACTTAACGGTCACGGTGTTGAAGTTGTACTTGCATCACTCGGTGCCGATGGAATGGTTGCCGTTACCAAAGATCACGCTTGGTCTGCAAAGACCGCTCCGGTCAAGGTGATCAACACCGTTGGTGCTGGTGACGCTACTCTTGCTGGATTCCTTTCGGCTGTGGTTTCAAACCCAATTCAGCCTGGCGAAGATGACTTCGGTGTGGGCTACAACGTGCCACTCGGCTTGAAGACTGCTGTGCAGTGGGGCGCCACTGCGGTTACTCAGCCAACATCTGGGTTGACCAGCGTTGATAACCTGCCAGAAGGTTTCTTGAACCTGAACCCAGACTTCAACGAGTTGCTGGACGAACCAGCCACCGGTAAGCCTCATTAATCATGCTGAACCTCAAGTTTTCGGCTGAGGTTATCTATTGGCGCGGACCAGCGCCGTTTTACTTTGCTCCGGTTCCTGAAGCCCAGGCTAAAAAGATTAAGGCGATGGCTTCCGAACTCACCTACGGTTGGGGTGTAATCCCGGCTCGAGTGAAAGTCGGAAAAACCGAGTTCACCACTTCATTGTTCCCTCGTCAGGGCGGCTACATGGTGCCGATCAAGGACGCTGTGCGCAAAGCAGAAGACATTGATGTGGACGACAAAGTAACCGTCCAATTGTTTTTGGGTTAGTTTTCGCGCTCGACGCGAACGTCGAGAATGTGACCTTCATCGAGAGCACTGTCCAACAGGAAACTCTGAATCTCTAATCCCTCGTCGGTTTCGCGGACACCACGAACAAGAAGTCCGTCTGTGATTCCGGTAAGCACAAATACGAAACGCTCTCCCCAAACCAAATCGTTTAGCTCAAGTTTTTTCTCGAGGTCGTATCCGGCATCTAGTGCGCGTTCGATCTCGTCTGGATCGCTTGGTGCGAATCTTCCCTGCATGTGTCCGCCAAGAATCTGAATTGCACAAGCGGTGGCAACACCCTCTGGGCAACCGCCGACTCCGATAAGCATGTCGACTCCACTGTCTGAAGTGGCTGCTGCAACCGCCATGGCAACATCGCCTTCGTCAAATGAAACCCAGGTTGCGCCTGAAGCTTCAACTTCGGCGATGACATCGCGGTTGCGTTCTTTGTTGATTACTGCAACACGCAAATCAGCGACAGGTATTTCTTTTGCCTCGGCAAGAAGTCGTATGTTTTCGGTCGGAGTGAAGTCGATGTCACAAACGCCGATTCCCTCTGCACCGGTGACAAGTTTTTTCATGTAGTAGACGTCTTTGCACTCGAGCATCTTGCCGCGCTCTGCTGCGGCGATTACGCTCACTGCGCCTTCGATGTTGTCGGCCGCGAGCGCGGTGCCGTCTACCGGATCTACGGCGATGTCCCAATCGACTTTTCCGTTGCCGATGATTTCGCCATTGAACAGCATCGGGGCTTCATCTTTTTCACCCTCACCGATGACCACTACCCCACCGAACTCGGCTCCGCGCAACGATGAACGCATGGCATCTACGGCTGCGCCGTCTACGACGTTTTTGTCTCCGCAGCCAACTTGAGGCCAGGCTCCGGCAGCAGCTGCAACCGCCGACGCAAATAGGTCGAGAGTTGGTTGGCCAACATCGTTTAGCTTCATCTTGGCTAAACTATAACCATCCAATGAAGCCCCCTTTAGGAGTTTGGCCATGCCTGTTGCAACCCCAGATCAATACCTTGAAATGCTTGACCGCGCAAAGCAGGGTGGCTTCGCTTACCCAGCTATCAACGTCTCTAGCTCACAGACCCTGAACGCAGCGCTTGCTGGTCTCCAGGCCGCTGGCTCAGACGGCATCATCCAGGTGACCACCGGTGGTGGCGACTACTGGTCTGGCCCAACTATCAAGAACATGGCTTCGGGTGCAGCTGCAATGGCGGCATTCGCTCGCGAAGTTGCCAAGAACTATGGCATCACCATTGCGCTACACACCGACCACTGTGCAAAGGACCAGCTCGACAAGCTCGTGCGTCCACTAATCGCAATTTCTCAGGACCTCGTGAAGAAGGGTCAAGACCCACTATTCAACTCGCACATGTGGGATGGCTCTGCCGTGCCAATGGCTGAGAACCTACAGATCGCTCAGGAGATGCTTAAGCTAACCAGCGGCATCGGCGCCGTGCTTGAGATCGAAGTTGGCGTAGTTGGCGGAGAAGAAGACGGCGTTGAAGGCGGCATGGGTGAGCACCTTTACACAACTCCTGCTGACGGACTCCAGACTGCTGAGGCACTTGGCCTTGGTGAGAACGGCCGTTACATGGTTGCTCTAACTTTCGGAAACGTACACGGCGTTTACAAGCCAGGTAACGTGAAGCTTCGCCCGGAACTACTTGGCGAGATTCAGGCTGCTGTTGGCGAGAAGTACGGCCGCAACAAGCCATTCGACCTAGTGTTCCACGGTGGATCAGGTTCGACCCCGCAGGAAATTGCTGAGGCTGTTAGCCATGGTGTTATCAAAATGAACATCGACACCGACTTGCAGTACGCGTTCACCCGTCCAGTAGTTGACCACATGCTGAAGAACTACGACGGCGTGCTAAAGGTAGACGGCGAAGTTGGCAACAAGAAGGCCTACGACCCACGCGCTTGGGGTAAGTCAGCTGAG
>JBFYJA010000123.1:0-3211 GCA_041311675.1 Micrococcales bacterium
ATATTCGACGTGCAGTTGAGGGTTCACTCAAGCGACTAAAGACTGACTACATTGATCTCTATTACCAGCACCGAGTAGATACCAATACTCCGATTGAAGAAGTTGCTGCGACCGTTGGTGAGCTTGTTGCAGAAGGAAAGGTTAAGTACTTCGGCTTGTCAGAAGCTTCGGTAGCAACTATCCGCAAAGCACACGCTGTTTTTCCAGTTACTGCTTTGCAGAGCGAATACTCGCTTTGGTTCCGCGACTACGAAAACGATGTCATTCCAACTCTCGAAGAACTAGGAATTGGCTTTGTACCATTCAGCCCCCTTGGTAAAGGCGCGCTAACCGGCACACTAACTGCAGACTCACATTTTGCCGACAACGATATCCGCGCCACAATTCCCCGCTTTCAAAAGGAACACATCGCCGAGAATTTGCGATTGGTTGAAGAGTTAAACAAGGTGGCTAAAGAAATGGGTATCTCTGCGCCACAGCTAGCCCTCGCCTGGGTGCTAGCCCAAAAACCATGGATTGCGCCAATTCCAGGTACACGTCGCACTGAGCGTCTTGCCGAGAATATCGGCGGAGCCGACGTTCACTTCACCAGTGAGCAGCTTGCTCGCATTAACAAAATTGCAACCGAAATTACTGTTCAAGGAAACCGTTACAACGACCAACAACTAGCCCGAGTAAATCTTTAGGAAAAGCATGCAGGTAATCAAAAACAAAAGTGCCACCGGAATTGGCCCAGCCGAAAGGTTTGTTGGGACCGCTCTAGTAGATCGGGCAACTACCGGAACTGAAGGTGTTGACGTCACAGTTGCGAGTGTTACTTTCACTCCTTGCTCGCGCACCAATTGGCACATGCACCCGAAGGGTCAGATTTTGGTGGTCACCGATGGAGTCGGTTGGGTGGGTACACGTGATGGACAAAAGCACGAGATTCGCGCGGGCGATGTTGTGATTACCAATCCGGATGAGGAACACTGGCACGGAGCCACCGAATCGAATCGAATGACTCACTTTGCGATTACTCCACTTGATGAAAACGGTGAGGCCGCAGTTTGGGGGGCTCCAGTAGCTGAGGAGCAGCACCTCGCATGAAGATTTTGGTAATCGGCGCCACGGGAAGTATCGGCAGTGAAGTGGTCGACTACGCGATCCAGTCTGGGCATGAAGTCCGGGCAGTAGTTCGCAAGACATCCAACACTAAGTATTTGAACAAGGCGGCAGAGATTTTCGTAGCCGACATCACAAAGGCTGATGAACTAGTTGAGGCGGTCAAGAACATTGATGCAGTGGTGTTTACACACGGTGCACCATCACCAACCCCATCGACCTCCGAATCGGTAAATTACGGTGCTGTACTGAATGTATTGGATGCCCTAAAGGGGCGACGAGTTTCCATCGCACTCATGACCGCAATCGGTGTAACAACAAGGCAGTCTTCTTATAACAAGTCTTCACAATCTGGTGAGTGGAAACTTCGCAGCGAACGTTTGGTGCGAGCCAGTGGAAATCACTACACAATCGTTCGCCCAGGGTGGTTCGACTATCAGCCGGCTAGCGACAATAAGTTTTGGCTTGCCCAAGGTGACACTCGCGCACACCTGAATCCATCAGAAATTGGGGTGGCCCGCGTACACATTGCAAAGGTCTTGGTAGACGCACTAACATCAAAGGCGGCCAATGGTAAAACCTTTGAACTTTACGACCAACTTGGCGATGAACAAACAGATTTGGAATCGGACTTTGCATCAGTAATACCTGATCGGAAGACCGACAGCGATGGCCCGTTGGACAAGGCCGGTCTTCCATATGACGAAGAGCCGACCCGCGTAAAGGAAGCCCTTTCGCGAATCGGCTCTTACTCTAATTAATTAGAGATCTAGGGTTCGGTTACCCAACCACTCGGCTGACTCAAGCGTGCGGTGATCGAAGAACAGACTCACGCCACCATCAAGCTTGGCAATCGAATCCATATCACTTTGGCTTAGTTCGAAGTTGAAGACATCGAAATTCTCTGCCATTCGATCTTTGCGCACCGACTTTGGAATAACTACTACATCTCGCTGGATCAACCAGCGGAGCACTACCTGAGCAACCGACTTGCCATGTGCAGATGCAATCGTGGTTAACTCTGGGTTGGTAAACAAGTCGTTGCGACCTTCAGCAAATGGCGCCCATGACTCAATCTGCACGCCACGTTCTGCCAACTGCGCTTGGTAGTCTGCACGCTGGAAGAACGGGTGGGTTTCAATCTGGTTCACCATTGGGGCAATTTCATTGTGGACAATAAAGTCAGCCAGACGATCTGGATAGAAGTTAGATACTCCAATTGCCTTGATACGGCCCTCTTTATATAACTTCTCCATGGCACGCCATGCCCCGTAAACGTCTCCGTAAGGTTGGTGGATCAGGTAAAGGTCTAGGTAGTCAAGGCCGAGTTTGTCCATTGACTTGTCAAAAGCTTTGAGTGCCCGGTCTTCGTTGGCATCTTGTACCCACAGTTTTGTGGTGATGAATAACTCATCGCGAGCTACACCACTGTCTTTGAGCGCCTGGCCGACAGCTTTCTCATTCATGTAAGAAGCAGCTGTGTCGATGTGGCGGTAGCCAACATCTAGTGCATCAGTAACGGCTTGGATACAGTCTTTTTCTTCAGCAATTTGAAAAACGCCGAAGCCAAGAATAGGCATCTCGACGCCATTGGAAAGTTTTATATTCTTCATGTTTTGAAGTTTAAGTCCACTTTTTAAAACAGTTAACTTTTGGTTTTGAGGTTGGTACTAGCCAAGAGAAAGCTTGATTAGGTACTGACCTCCACCAGGGCTTAGTTCTATGTTGAAACTTGTTTTTGGGGCAAGTCGACTGAGTCGAGCAATCAACCATGCCTCGACTTCTTTGGCATCGGATTCAGAGGGGCAGCGAGCGATAGCCTCGCGGCCGCCTTTTTTGAGAAGTCTTTCTACGGATTCGATAATAGGTGCTGGTTCGCTAACCAGAAGGTCTTTGGGCCACTGCACCACCGGCGCAATCTTGCCCTTCATGGTGTTGCATTGGCGGTGAGCAAGGCGCTCCTGCGCAGACTTATTACCTTTTGCAAGCCAATAGCCATCGGCACTTGGACCTAAGTCAGAGTTCACCGAGGCGTCGGGGTCAACCGGTTTGTCGCAGAGCCAGCAGATCCAGTTATCTGCATCGCCGACTTCGTTTAAGTCACTCA
>JBFYJA010000124.1:0-3207 GCA_041311675.1 Micrococcales bacterium
CTTTATGACATCTACCACTCATCAATGGAGCACGAGGATGTGCTTTGGATTTTGAAGAACTACAAGAGCCAGATTGGCTATGTGCAGTTGGCCGACACCAACGGACGACACGAGCCTGGCACCGGCGACATCGATTGGAAGACCATTATTCCGGCAGTAGATGCAATGGGTTACACCGGACCAATCGGACTCGAGTTTTACCCTTCAAAGGACACCACCGAGGCTATCCAGTACATCTTGTCGCTCGGATAGTTAGTAAAGGAAAAGAAGTACATGACCAAGTCACCACACGTTGTTGTTGTTGGCAGTGGACCGATTGGCGCCACCTATGCCCGCGAGATTCTCGAGGCTCACCCGACCGCAACAGTGACCATGCTTGAGCTCGGTCCGCAGTTGACCGAGATTCCAGGCCAGTCTGTGAAAAACATTCACGATGACGACAAGCGGGCCAAGGCTCGCGCTATGTCGCAGGGACCACAGGCCGATGAGGAAAGTCGAGCCAAACTCGGCCTTCCTTATCTCCAAGAGGGAACTCTGACCGCTCGTCAGGGTACTCACTTGGTTGACTTCGGTGGGCCAGGTAGCGGACATGCAAAGTCTTTCCCGATGGCTTCGATTGCCACCAACGTGGGTGGTCAGGGGGCGCACTGGACCTGTGCCGTTCCGCGTCCGGAGTTCAGCGAAAAGATCGACTTCATTTCTGAAGAAGATTGGGAGCAGTCAATATCTCGCGCCGAAGTATTGCTTCGCGCAAACAAGACACCTTTCAAGAAATCTCCAATTGGTGCAGCAATTCGCGCGGCACTGACCGAAGAGTTCAAAGACATTTCTACCGAGACAGTGCATCCATACTTCTTACCGGTTTCTGCAGAAGAGCAACCAAACGGAACCATGATCTGGGGTGGCACTGATTTCGTTTTCGGTCCACTAATTGAAAAAGGCAATCCACTTGCTGCGCGATTCACATTGAAGTCACTGACTATGGCTCGCAAGATTTTGTTCAATGGAAACAAAGCAATCGGTGTGCTCATGGAAGATGCAGTTACCGGTGAACAAAAGGAGTTACATGCAGACAAAGTAGTAATCGCTGCAGACGCAGTTCGTACTCCTCAGCTTTTATGGGCATCGGGAGTACGTCCAAAGGCTCTCGGTCACTACCTAACTGAACACCCGGTTTGTTTCAGCGCGATTGCCCTCGATGGCGCGAAGCTAAAGAAGTATGCCAGCGAAGAGGATTACGTTGCCGAAAAAGAATTGGCAAAGTTGAGCCCTGGCGATCCAGTATCGGGTGTCACTCGCGTACCTTTCATTGAGCCACAACACCCATACTCTGCTCAGATTATGTATGTGACTAAGCCACCATTCCCTCTACCTGATGACAGTCCTTTGAAGGATCACAAGTATGGTTTCGCGATGGCTGGTTGGGGAGGGCGCAAGTTCCCGCGCTACGAGGACGCCGTGACCTTCGATGACAACGAACTCGACTATCGCGGCTTCCCAAACATGACCATCGAATATGAGCTCACCGAGCGTGAGATCAAGGAAATGGAAGACGTAAAGGTATTCATGCACCGTGCCGCCGATGCGCTTGGTGCCTTTGTACCTGGCATGGGCATGCCTCGCCTGATGGCACCCGGCACCAGCTTGCACTACATGGGCACATTCCGCATCGGACCGAAGAATGACGGCACTAGCGTGTGCAACGACACTTCAAAGGTTTGGGAATACGACAACCTGTTCTTAGGCGGTAACGGAACCATTCCCACTGCAAACTGCGTGAACCCAACGTTAACCAGCGTTGCCATTGCGGTGCGCGGTGCACACAAGTTAATTTCGGAGTTGAACGATTAGCAAGCTAGCTGAGCGAGGCCTCCCGGAAAACTTCGTTCGGTTATATACCGGTCTAATTATTGTCGCGCTCGTATCCGCTCTGGATATTTCGATTGTGGCAACATCACTGCCGAGAATCGTGGCTGAATTTAATGCAATCGAAAACATCTCTTGGGTAATTGCCGCTTATTCGCTGGCAACTGGAATTTCCATGCCCGTCTACGGGCGACTGGTTGATAAATTCGGCTCGGCCAAGATGTTCGTATTTTCGCTGGCGGTATTTCTAGGTGCATCAATACTTTGCGGACTTGCAATAAATATTTTTATGCTCTCGGCATCGCGTGTACTTCAGGGTATCGGAGGTGCCGGACTTAGCTTGCTTCCAGTCACAATTTTGTCTCATCTGATTCCTGAGCGGTCTCGACCAAAATATCTTGCACCGCTGGCAGCAGTTTGGTCGGTTGCTTCTGTTGCTGGGCCGGTGCTTGGCGGCATACTCACAGATACTGTTGGTTGGCGATGGATTTTCTGGATTAATCTTCCGCTCGGTCTCGTGGCAGCGTTGCTGGCCATTCCTGCAATTCCAAAACTAGAGAAGTTGCGCGAAGGCAAACTTTTCGATGTTTCTACTTTGATTCTTTTTATTTTTGCGAGCGTGAGCTTGGTCTTCGCTCTTCACTCATTATCTCAGGGCCTTTCGGGAGATATCACTTCAACCATGCTACTTAGCGTTTTTGCTTTGTTGGCAATTGGCGCATTCGTATGGAGAACACTCAAGTCTGATCGCCCACTGATACCGTTCAGGGCCTTCAATAATCGTGGGGCAATTACAGTTTTGGCGATTGGCACTCTGGGTGGAGCGAGCTTGTTCCCGTTAACCGGATATGTACCAACACTGCTTCAGATGGCATACGAAGTTCCTGCCTGGTTGGCTGGCGTTTCTCTCGTGCCACTTGTAGCGGGCGTGCTTTTTGCCAATTTCTTCAGTAGCCGAAGGTTGAGCAAACACGGGCACTATCGTCACTTTTATGTGATCGGCATTTCGATTGCGCTTTTTGCGATGCTCTCGCTCTATTTACTCATAAAGCCATTTGGGGTTTGGGTTGAGGTATTTGGTTTGGCGCTAGCCGGTCTCGGAGTCGGCTTTTACGGGCAGTTTACGGTGACGTTATCTCAGGCTTTCAGCGAATCCAAGTCGTTGAGCTGGCGCTCCAATGAATCGCGCTCCTGCTCCAACGCCGCATACTTGGCATCCAGCTCTTGCTGCTTTTCTGTCAAAGTGGCGATGGTTTGCTCTTTTTGCTGGTCTAGCGTCGTTTGTTGGGCGGAAAGTTCAGCATACTTGGCATCCAGCGTCTGATACAATCCGGCAAAGGT
>JBFYJA010000125.1:0-3206 GCA_041311675.1 Micrococcales bacterium
GCACCGTCTGCAACGGTCGCGGCGATGATCGCTTTTCCAACCTCAACGGTCTCGCCTTCTTTGGCGAGAAGTTCGGTGACGATGCCTTCGAATGGGCAAGGAAGTTCTACGAGTGACTTTGCAGTTTCGATTTCAACGATGACTTGATTGACCGCTACGCGGTCGCCAACGTTTACTTTCCACGAGACGATTTCGGCTTCGGTTAGGCCTTCGCCAACATCCGGCAAATTAAAGTACGCCACTTGACTCATGTTTGCTCCTAGAAAGCCAGTACTCGATCAACCGCATCAAGAATGCGATCGGCATCTGGCAAGAAAAGTTCTTCAAGCTTCGCCGGTGGATATGGAACGTCGAAACCACCAACGCGAATTACTGGTGCTTCGAGGTGATAGAACGCAAGCTCAGAAACTCGCGCTGCGATTTCTGATGAAACCGAAACGAAGGTGCTGTCTTCGTGAGCAACCACTAGTCGTCCAGTTTTCTTAACTGACTCGATGATGGTTGCAAAATCAATTGGCGAAATCGAACGCATGTCGATCACTTCGATTGAGCGACCTTCGTCTTGCGCAAACTCTGCAGCCTGAAGTGCAACAGTAACCATCTGTCCGTAAGCAACAAGTGTCACATCGGTTCCCTGGCGAATTACTCGTGCCTGGTGCAGCGAACTTGAAGCACCGTCCAAATTCACCGGACCTTTTTGCCAGTAACGACGCTTTGGTTCGAAGAACAAAACTGGGTCGGTTGATTCGATGGCCTGCTGAATCATCCAGTAGGCATCGTTTGGGTTGCTCGGTGAAACCACTCGCAAACCTGCGGTGTGTGCGAAGTATGCTTCCGGGCTTTCGCTGTGATGCTCAACTGCACCGATACCGCCGCCAACCGGAACGCGAATTACCACCGGCATTTGCAAATAGCCTTCGCTTCTGTTTTGCAGTTTTGCCAACTGGGTCACGATCTGGTTGAAGGCCGGGAAGATGAACCCGTCAAACTGAATTTCGGCAACCGGACGGTATCCGCGCATCGCCAAACCAATTGAAGTTCCGATGATTCCAGATTCGGCGATTGGTGAATTCTGAACACGACCAGGACCGAACTCCGCGTGTAGTCCTTCGGTTACGCGGAACACTCCACCAAGCTCTGCGATGTCTTCACCGAAAAGTAGAACCTTCGGGTCTTTGCGCATTGCTTCGCGAAGACCAGCGTTGATGGCTTTGGCGATTGGAAGTTCAACTGAGTTACTCACTATGCCTCACCGCCGAATGACTCTTCGTAGTTTTTCAACCACGCCATTTGTTCGTCGATCAGCGGGTGCTGCTGAGAGTAAACGTGCTGGAACATTGTTTCGATTGGTGGGTTGCCAAGTGCGAATGTTGCTTTGCGAATTTCTTCGCTTAGTACTTCCCCGTCATGTGCAACCTGATCAAAGAAGTCTTGGTTGATTCCGTTTTTGCGCAAGAACTTTTCTAGTCGATCAAGTGGATCGCGTGCTTTCCAATATGCAACTTCTTCGTCTTCGCGATACTTGGTTGGATCATCAGACGTGGTGTGCGCACCGATGCGGTAGGTGAGCGCCTCAATCATGTATGGACCAGCACCTTCGCGGGCATCGTTCATGTGCTTCTTAGTTACTGCGTAAGAAGCAAGTACGTCGTTGCCGTCGATGCGGATACCCGGCACACCAAAGCCTGCACCGCGCTGATACAACGGCACCTTGGTTTGGTTTGTAACGCGTGAAGAAATTGCCCACTGATTGTTTTGGCAGAAGAAAACTATTGGAGCGTGGTTGATGGCGGCAAACAAGAATGATTCGCTAACGTCACCTTCGGCAGTTGCGCCGTCACCGAAGTATGAAATTACCGCGAGGTCTTCGTCAAGATTTCCGGTGCCAACTTTTCCGTCGAACTTAACTCCCATTGCGTAACCCGTGGCGTGCAGCACCTGGGTTCCCAAAACAATTGCGTAAAGGTGGAATCGAGTTTCGTCTGGATTCCAGCCACCGTGATTAACTCCGCGAAGCATTTTTAAAATCGACATCAAGTCGATGTCGTGTGTGATAGCTACTCCGTGTTCACGGTAGCTAGGAAAAATGTGATCGTTAGGACCAACGGCAAAACCGGATCCGATTTGCGCGGCCTCCTGGCCGATTGCCGGAATCCAAAGACCGAGCTGACCCTGACGCTGAAGCGCAGTGGCCTCATTATCGAAGCGACGGCAGCGAGCCATCTCGCGATAGAACTTTAGGTAGTCGGCTTCGGTGAGTGACTTTAGGTGCTCTCCATATTCGGCCCATTGAGCAGGCACACGAACATCACCCTCCGGAGAGAGAAACTGAACCATAGGTTCGTTGGATTCGTGACTCACAGGGTCAAATCTACTTGCTTGTGGCACAATCTGAACATGGTTCGCTTCTTGCTCAACACCGTAGTCAATGCCATTGGCCTCTGGTTGGTCACACTGATTGTTCCTGCCATCAAGTTGGCACCGTATGGTCGTAACGATTTTTGGATGACAGTGCTTTCCTTCTTATTGGTAGCTGTGGTCTTCGGTTTGGTGCACGCGGTTATTGGACCAATCATCAAAGTGCTGTCTTCACCGCTATACATTCTGACTTTTGGACTAATAAACCTCGTAATCAACGGGGCACTGTTGATTTTTGTGGCTTGGCTTTCTCAGTTGATTGGCTCTCCGATCTTCAGCATTGATGGATTTACTCACGAGGGCCTTGCAGTCTCATCAATGGGTTGGGCCATCTTGGGTGCACTGATTATGAGCGTGATTGGCTTTATCGGTCGCAAACTGTTCAAGGCAATCGCCTAACCGCGCAAATCTGGCCCCTGACTCAGTTCGAAATAACTGACTTCCGCTTTTTCGTCTCCAAGAGCAAATATCTCCGGCAGCCTTCCACTCTGGTCGATTTCTGCCGCTATTTGACGGTAACTCTCCATTAGATGCGCTGAAATAGGACTGCCGGGAACTTCGCCCTCCAAAGTGAGCCAATTTGAAGCCTTCGGATTGGCTTTTCCGTCCAAAACAGGTACTAAATCGTATTTATTCTCCACCGAGACTACTTCTGGCAGGCGCTTTGGATAATTTGACCCCACTGGACTGCCAAAAGTAATCACTTTTTCGACTTTGTATGGGAAATCGGCTGTTTTTGAATGCCCCGCGGCAGAGATAGCAACCAAGCCACCCTGCGAATGACCAAC
>JBFYJA010000126.1:0-3152 GCA_041311675.1 Micrococcales bacterium
CGAACCGCGGCCCTTGTCTAGGTTCGCTTCGATGGCAACACCGCGAGCATCGCGGTTAGGGTTTGCACGCAAGTCGATAGCTGCGTCAGCAACAAGAAGCACTGCGTCTAGTAGCTCAGGAATTCCCTTGCCAGTCAATGCAGATACGTCGACGAACATTACGTCTCCACCGTATTCTTCAGCAACCAAGTTGAACTCGGTTAGCTGCTGACGAATCTTCGCTGGGTTCGCACCTTCTTTATCGGTCTTGTTTACAGCGACCACGATTGGCACACCAGCAGACTGAGCGTGGTTCAACGCTTCAACCGTCTGAGGCATAACGCCGTCATCTGCTGCAACTACAAGGATTGCGATGTCAGTTACCTGAGCACCACGAGCACGCATAGCGGTGAACGCTTCGTGACCCGGAGTATCAATAAAGGTAATTGCGCGATCGATGCCCTCGTGAATTGCGTGCACCTGGTACGCACCAATGTGCTGAGTAATTCCACCGGCTTCGCCAGCTTGAACATTCGCGTTACGAATCGAGTCAAGCAAGCGAGTCTTACCGTGGTCAACGTGACCCATAACGGTAACGACTGGAGGTCGAACGATGAGGTCGTCTTCGTCGTCTTCGTACTCGGTTGAGATGTCGAGACCGAAGCTTTCGAATAGCTCCTTCTCTTCATCCTCAGGTGAAACAACTTCAACCTTGTAACCAAGTTCTTCACCAAGAATCTGGAAAGTCTCTTCGTCGAGTGACGCGGTTGCGGTGGTCATCTGACCGAGGTGGAACAAAACCGTGATCAACTGACCTGCATTGGTATCAATCTTGTCTGCGAAGTCCTGGATGCTAGACCCACGACGAAGTCGAATAACAGTGGTGCCATCGCCGCGAGGAACAACCGCTCCTCCAAGGCTCGGTGCATTTCTCTGCTCGTACTCTTCGCGTTTCGCACGCTTTGACTTACGGGCCTTGCTGCCCTTGCCGCCGCCCTTACCGAACGCACCGGCAGTACCGCCGCCAACACCGCGACCGCGGCCACCACCTGGGCCAGCTCCCGGACGAGGTGGGAAGTTACCGCCACCGGCTGGTGCTCCACCCGGACGTGGCGCTCCGCCACCGAAACCTGGACGTGGTGCTCCGCCTGCTCCGGCAGGACGTGGTCCACCCGGACGAGGAGCTCCACCGCCTGCAGGACGAGGCCCACCTGGACGAGGAGCGCCACCACCATTACGTGATGGAGCGAAAGGATTGTTGCCACCCGGACGTGCTACCGGACGAGGAATTCCCATTCCCTGACTTGCCGCAAACGGATTGTTACCCGGACGCGGGATGCCTGGAATTGGTGAAGGAAGAGTTGGGGTTGGAAGCGACGGAGTTGCAGCAGCAGGTGCGGCAGCTTCTGGAGCAGCAGGAGCAGCTTCTGGTTCAGCAGCTTTTGCCTTTGGCTTCGCACCAGGCTTAGGAGCAGCTGGCGCTTCAACTTCTGCAGCTGGAGCTTCTTCAGTTTTTGCTGCAGCCTTTTTAGCCGGAGCCTTCTTCGGTGCTTCTTCCTTTGGCTTGGCATCCGGGAATGCTTCACGAAGTTTTTTAGCCACCGGAGGTGTGATGGTTGATGATCCTGACTTTACGAACTCTCCGAGTTCAGCCAGTTTGGCCAAAGCAACCTTGGAATCGATACCAAGTTCTTTAGCAATGTCGTATACGCGTGGTAGCGCCACTTAATTGTTTCCTTCTGTTTGGGGCCAACCCCAAACAGGGCAGGCCGTTAAAGCTTTAGGAGGCTCATTTCGAGCTACTCATTTTTTGCCAACATTATTTCTGCCTGTTCTTTATTAAGTGAAAGACCTTTATTTGCAACTCTGAGACCTCGAGCAAATGCACCGCGATCAATGGCGAGTTGTAAACACTGTTGATGTACCCAAGCACCACGACCGGGCATCGTTGCCAACGCATCGAAAACCAATTCTTGAGAATTAGCCACAACTCGAAGGAGATTTGCTCGATTGTCGTGCTGGCGACAGCCAACACAGGTTCTAACTGGTTCCATTCTAACCCGCCACTTCCCTCTTGCGTCAGGGGTAGTTTTTAGTCGTCACCCTCGAGGATGCTCTCCGGTTGAACGTCAATCTTGGCGCCGGTCAGTTTGGCAGCCAGGCGGACATTCTGTCCTTCCTTGCCGATAGCAAGCGAGAGCTGGTAATCAGGCACCAGGGCGCGAACGTGCGGAGCCTTAGCCTCCCCGGTTGCCTTCGGGTCGCCAGGGTTCAAGATGTAAGCGCTAGAGACCTTGGCTGGAGAAAGCGCCTGACTCACGAATTCGCAGATGTCGGCGTTGTAGTCAACGATGTCAATCTTCTCCTCGTTTAGCTCAGCCTGAACCGCGCGAACGCGCTGGCCCAATTCGCCGATGCAAGCGCCTTTGGCGTTGACTCCAGCCTCATGCGCGCGAACTGCAATCTTGGTGCGGTGGCCGGCTTCGCGAGCCACCTGAACAATTTCAACTTGACCGTTTGCGATTTCTGGAACTTCAAGTGCAAACAACTTACGCACCAAAGTTTTGTGGGTTCGAGAAACAGTTACCTGCGGACCACGGGTTCCCTTCGAAACATTGGTCACCAACACGCGAAGACGCTTGCCGTGTGAGTAGTCCTCGCCTGGCACCTGCTCTTCTGGTGGAAGCAACGCTTCGATGGTGCCTAGGTCAACGTGAATCATGTAAGGACGCGGACCTTGCTGAATTACACCGGTGACAATGTCACCCTCTTTGCCCTTGAACTCTCCGAGTAGGCCTTCGTCGTTGATGTCGCGCAGACGAGTTGCGATTACCTGCTTTGCAGAGTTGGCTGCGATGCGGCCAAAGTTTTCCGGAGTTGCATCTTTCTCAGAGGTCTCGCCGGTTTCTTCGTCGCGAAGAATTTCAAAAATTTGCACGTGGCCGGTTTTTTGATCCAAGACTGCGCGAGCGCGGTGTTCTTTTGGATCTAGGTGAACGTGCTTGTAGTAGGCAGCGAGAATTGCTTCTTCAATGATTGAAACTAATTCGGTGAACGGAATTTCTTTTTCACGTTCGAGCAGTCGCAGTACTCCGAGGTCGATATCCATGAGCGCTGCCTCCCGGCCAATAGTTAGTTATGAAAAAATGTGCTGCACAGCAGAGTTTAGTGCG
>JBFYJA010000022.1:0-9810 GCA_041311675.1 Micrococcales bacterium
GCCTGACTGATTGTGAACCAAACCACTTGGTGAAAATGCGCATCACTAATCAGCGCGAGCCAATTTTGCTGCAGGCCAAGGCCGAGCAGTTTCACCATCGCCCAATAGAACAACACCGCCACAAAGGTCAGCGGTATCGCCCAAAGCGCTAGTTTTTGAAGATTGCGTCCCATGCCTTCAACCAGCTAGAGCGGTTTGCATTGATCAGCTTGCTGTCCACAACCACTGCATTCAGTGATGCTGGAGCCTTATTAGCCCAAGCCTCGGGCAGAGCCACCTTGCTTGAAACCGGGTACATGTACATGGTTTCCGGGATGGTCTCCTGGAATGAGTCGGCCAAGAGGAAATCGATGAACTTCTTGGCACCTTCAACTTGAGCTCCGCCAGTCAACAGACCCGCGTACTCCGTTTGGCGGAAACAGCCGTCGTCTATCGAAATAGTGTCTTCCTCGAATGCCGGTGATGATGAATAGCTCAGCACAATCGGGTAGTTACCCTTACCCGCAGAACCCGAGAAGTTCACGTTGTAAGCCTCTTCCCAGCCTGAATCGATGCGAACATCGTTCGCTTTCAGTGCCTCCCAGTAGCTTGGCCACTTTGCCTCACCGTACTTACCAACTGTTGCAACTAAGAAAGCCAAACCGGTAGATGAAGTGGTCGGGTTTTCCACAACGGTAAGTCCGCGGAATTCTTCCTTGGTTAAGTCGTCAATGGTTGCAGGTGCAGCCTGCTCGTGTGTTGCGAACCATTGCTTGTCATAGTTAAAGCAAACGTCACCAAAGTCAACAGCCTTGTAATCGCCAAGAATTCCTGCGGTTGCTGCAGCTCCGATGAAGGTGTTGTCTATTCCATAGAACATGTCCGCGATTGGTTGATTCTTGGTCAGAATCAATTTGTTAGTCATGGCACCGGCATCGCCAGCCTTGACTAACTTGACCGTAATCCCAGTTTCACTTTTAAATTCGGCAAGTTGCTCATCGCTGATCACAACACTGTCGTGCACTGCAACAGTTAATGGTGCGGCTTCCGATGTTGGCGCGCAACCAGAAACTGCTAACCCAATTAGCGCAGCGGCAATTACCGCCAGGTATTTTTTCTTCAGCACTTTGTGCTCTCCTTCCTTCGCTGGCATTACCCAGATCAGGTTTGACGGTCGAAGACTGGCAGTCTTCCTCTCAGTCCGGTTAACCGAACTCCCGTGTACTTATTTACTTGTGTTTACAGGTTAGTGTGCAGAACCCGCAGCTGCTTCTTTCATGGCTTCTTGCGCTGCAGAAGTTTCACGCAGTGCAGGAGCCTTGATGAAGAATGACATCACGAATGCAACCGCCACCACAATGGCAGCCCAGAAGAACACCTGAGTTGCCGACTCTGCGAAACCAACTAGGAATGGTCGCGCCAATCGTGGATCAAGGTTGCTCAAGAACGATGAGTCAGTGCTGATCTGGTCGCTCAAGTTGGCCATGTCGCCAGAGGTCATCTTTTCGATAAACGCACGGTTAGTTGGGTCGGCAAGAACCTGTGGGTCCATTGCCGCCTGCTTGATGCCAGCAAGAATCTTGGTGTCTTTGAAAGCACGACCGATGGTGTCGCCAAGGCTGTTGAACAAAATCGAGATGAAGACGGCAACACCTAAGGTTCCACCTATCTGACGGAAGAAGGTAGCCGATGAAGTGGCTACACCGATGTCACGTGCAGCAACTGACTGCTGAGCAACCAGGGTAAGAGTCTGCATTAGCTGGCCAAGACCGAATCCGATGAAGACCATACCGATGGCAACCTGCCAGTATTCCATGTCGGCGTTGTAGCCAATCATGTAGACATAACCAATAAGCAGTGACAGGGTTCCGGTAGTTAGGAAGATCTTGTACTTACCGGTCTTGCGAGTTACCTGACCAGACATGATGGTTGCGGTCATCATTCCGAATACCATCGGCAACATCATGAAGCCAGACTCAGTTGGAGACGCACCGTTTACCAACTGCAATAGCAATGGAAGAGTCATCATTCCACCGAACATTGCAATACCGATGATCACACCGTTGATAGTTGAAAGAGTGAACGCTGCATTCTTAAACAAGTTGAGTGGAAGTAAAGCCTCTTCTTTGGCTGCTCGTTCGGCAAAGATGAACGCCACGATACCGACAACTGTGGTTACGTACATGCCAATTGATAGCGCGCTGTCCCAGCCCCAGTCTGAACCGTTCTCGGCAACCAATAGCAACGGCACAACTGCGAGGATGATGGTGACCGCACCCCACCAGTCGATCTTGTGGTTCTTCATTAGCTGAGGAACGTGCAAGAAGTTCAAAACCATGAACACTGCAACTGCGCCAACTGGAATGTTAATTAGGAACACCCAGCGCCATCCGTCGACCCAAAGAATCTGATCTGCGCTTGCGAACAAACCACCAACCACTGGACCAAGAACTGATGAAGAACCGAATACTGCAAGGAACATTCCCTGGTAGCGAGCACGCTCACGTGGAGGAACGATATCGGCCATGATGGTCATCGAAAGTGAGAACAAACCACCGGCACCGATACCCTGCACTGCACGGTAAGCAGCGAGCTGGAACATATCCATCGCGAAACCACAGAGAATCGAACCGAGTAGGAATAGAGCAATCGCCCAAATGAAAAGACGACGACGTCCGAAGATGTCACCGAGCTTGCCATAAATAGGTGTCGAAATTGTCGAGGTAATTAGGTAAGCGGTAGTTACCCAAGCCTGAAGTTCAAGACCCTGAAGGTCATCCGCGATGGTGCGCATTGCTGAACCAACCACGCTCTGGTCTAGTGCAGACAGGAACATTCCTGACATCAAACCAACCAGAACCAAGAGGATCTGCTTGTGGGACATTGCTCCGCCTGATTCGGCTAATGCCTGAGCTGCTGCTTTTCGTTCTGCACGCGCCACGATGGGCCTCGATTCTTCTATAAATACCTGGCTGAAATGAGCCTTGATTAGGCTTGAGCCGTGTTCCAGCCTAAACGCCAGAAGCCTTACTTGGTAGATAACCCAAGGGGATACCTATTTATTTCGGTATTTTTGGCTTTATTAGCTCTGATTCCGACCGGAACCGCGCTCGCGGAAACTCCAACCCCGACACCTACTCCTACAATTACTGCGATTCCGACCCCGACGCCAACCCAGACTCCCACACCAATCCCAAGCCCTTCACAAGTGCTTTCGGTGGATCAAGCCGCTTCGATTTGGGTGGTGGTCAACAAACAACGACCGCTTAACCCGATCAAATACAAGCCCCTCCTAGATAAGTCCCTCAACCTCGCCAAGCCAGCAGCCGATGGCTATCGTCTTTTGAAAGCTGCTGTCGCAAAGGCCGGCAAGGGAACATTGTGTTTGAACAGCGGATACCGAAGCTACTCAACGCAGTCGTATACATATAACTTGCAGGTGACTCGCTATGGCAAAAAGGTTGCCGAGAATCTCGCGGCACATCCCGGTTACAGCGAACATCAAACCGGATTAGCAGCCGATGTTTCCACCACTGCACTCGGTTGTCGAATTACAAACTTTGGAAAATCAGCAGCATCGAGTTGGATTGCAAAGAACGCCTGGCAATACGGATTCATCGTGCGTTACCCAAACGGTGAAACTGCAACTACCGGCTATCAATATGAACCTTGGCACTTACGCTTCATCGGCGTTGAACTTGCAACACAAATGCACGATCAAAAAATCACAGTGCTAGAAAAATTATGGAATCTTCCAGCCGCACCTAAGTACTAACCAAGCACTCCATCAACGAGTTCTTTGGCCGCAACCTGAACTTGCTTAAGGTGCTCTTCGCCCTTAAATGATTCGCCGTAGATTTTGTAAACATTTTCTGTGCCAGATGGACGTGCAGCGAACCATGCAGACTCCGTGACAACTTTCAATCCACCTAGCGCAGCTCCGTTGCCAGGAGCGTGAGTGAGAATTTGTTTGATAGGTTCACCGGCAAGTTCACTCGCGGTAACTGCATCGGCAGAAAGTTTTGACAACTTAGATTTTTGCTCAAGCGTTGCAGCTGCATCGATGCGTGCATACGCAGGAGCACCAAACTTGGCTGTGAGTTCGTTGTAATACTGCGAAGGTGTCTTGCCGGTGACCGCTGTGATTTCCGAGGCGAGTAGGCCAAGCACGAGACCGTCTTTATCGGTAGACCAAGGCTTCCCATTCATGCGCAGGAAGCTGGCACCTGCCGACTCCTCACCGCCGAAGCCTACGCTGCCGCTGAAAAAGCCGGGTACGAACCACTTCATTCCAACCGGAACCTCAATCAACTTGCGGCCAAGCGAGTGCACCACGTGGTCGATGATCGATGACGAAACCATGGTCTTGCCGACCGCAGCATCGTGCGACCAGCCTTTGCGATTGCGGAACAGGTAGTCAATTGAAACAGCGAGGAAATGATTAGGGTTCATGAGTCCGCCATCGCTCGTCACGATTCCGTGACGGTCTGCGTCTGCATCGTTTCCGGTAGAGATAGTGAACTTCGATTTGTTTTCGATCAAAGAAGTCATTGTGTATGGCGATGAGCAGTCCATGCGGATTTTTTCGTCCCAGTCCAAGTTAATAAATCCAAATTGGAAATCAACGTTCGGATTGATCACGGTTAAATTCAAGTTATAGCGTGAACCAATCTCGCCCCAGTATTCAACCGATGCACCACCCATGGGATCTGCACCGATTGACACTTGCGCATCACGAATGGCATCCATGTTGACCACTGAACTCAATTGCGAAATATAGTTGTCGCGGAAATCAAAAGTCTGAGCGTTTGCTTTTGTGCGCTTTACTTCGCGCATGCCACCGAGAATAATTTCGTTAGCTCTTGTAGCAATCCAATTGGTGGCGTCATTATCTGCAGGACCACCGTGAGGTGGGTTGTACTTAAAACCACCATCGGTTGGTGGATTGTGCGATGGAGTGATTACCAAACCATCAGCAAGCGAAGCATTACCTTCAGGAATTCCATCATTGTGATTAACTATCGCAACTGAAACAGCAGGTGTCGGCGTGTAACCGCCATGCACATCAATCAGTGCGACAACATCATTGCCGGCAAGCACCTCAAGTGCAGTCTGTTCTGCCGGACCGGAAAGCGCGTGCGTATCTTTGCCAACATAGATTGGACCGTGAATGTTTTCACGACGACGGTATTCCACAATCGCCTGAGTGATTGCAGCAATGTGATCCTCGTTGAACGAAGCATTCATTGAAGTACCGCGGTGTCCACTGGTGCCAAAGGCAACCTTCTGCTCCGCTAGGTTCACATCTGGGTGCAGTTCGTAATAGGCATCAATCAGTTTGTTGATGTCGATAAGGTCGCTGGCCTGAGGTTTTTGTCCCGCACGTACTGTCATGAAGCAATTTTCACCATTAACCTTTACTTATGCCAACGAAATCAAGTAACGGTTCTGCAAAGAAAAAGACCTATGCCTACCTAGGTCCGGTCGGAACCTTTACCGAGCTCGCCTTGGCTCAGGTAGTTGAGGCCAAGGGACAGAACTGGCACCCGGTTTCTCACGTGCAAGAAGCTATCGACCTGGTAGTTGCCAAGAAGGCATACCGAGCCATTGTTCCGGTGGAGAACTCAATTGAGGGCGGCGTATCGGCAACCCTCGACGCCCTAGCTGCCGCAGACAACATCCGCATCTATGGCGAGTACCTGGTGCCAATTACCTTCGACCTTGTTGCCCGCGCCGGTACCACTCTTAAAGATGTATTGACCGTGGCAACGCATCCGGTTGCTTACGCCCAGACTCGCAAATGGTTAGCTGCCAACCTACCTAAGCACCAGCACTTGCCAGCAACCTCAACTGCGCAAGCGGCTGCCGACTTGCTTAAAAACGATCTAGCTCAGGCTGCGGTATCAGCTAGCACTATCACCAACCACTACAAGGTAAAGGTGTTGGCTAAAAATATCGGTGACAATAAGAACGCCCAGACTCGATTCATTCAGATCGGCCTTGCAGGCGAACTTCCAAAGCGCACCGGCAGCGACAAGACTTCAGTTATCGTCGAACTGCCAACCGATCGCCCTGGAACACTTCTCGAAATGCTTGAGCAGTTCGCGGCTCGTGGAGTAAATCTTTCTCGCATCGAATCTCGTCCAATCGGTGATCGCCTAGGTCGTTACCGCTTCAACATCGATGCCGAAGGTCACATTGACGATGAGGCTGTTGCAGAAGCACTAAAAGGACTTCACCGTTTCAGCCCTAAGGTTTTGTTCTTAGGCTCATATGCACGTGCGGATAAAGAAAAGTCTGTGCACCGCGGCAACAACTCAAATGTTGAATTCAGTTCAGCCGACGCGTGGTTGAAGAAGCTAAAAAGCGCAAAGTAATTAACTTCTAATTACCACTGCACGTGGTTTCGCTTCGAATTCCACTTCGCTAATCTTTCCGATTACATCACCATCAAGTTGCAGCTCTGTGTCGCGTGAAGGTGCGACCCGAATCTTGACACCGGCCATGTTTTCCATGGTCTTGATGTTTGCTGTTCGATCAAGCAATTGCTTACCAATTCGACTAGTGCGCACGATGTTGTTACCAACCGTCACACGTGACCAGAAATCAATCCAGTTCCAGAATCTACGTGGACCAATTGCGGCAACATCCAACTTGCCATCATCCATCGCCGCATCTGGCATCATCGACAGGCGACCAGGTAACCAGCCAACGTTGCCGATAAGAAGTGTCACCACCTTCAGCACCCGTGGCTCTTTCTTATCCACCGACACCAATAGCGATTCATAGCGAATCGGAAGCATCTTGAGTCCGCCCTCGACATAGGCAACCCAGCCGATGCGGCGCTTACGAGCCTGATCGGTGTGCAGCATGATCTTGGCATCTAACCCCAGGCCAGCCATCACCGCAAAATATTTTTCCACGCGAGTGCCGTCGGCCATGATCATCTTGGCCAAACCCAAATCAATCTGGTGGGCGATACCAAACAGAGCACGTTGAATTTGCAATTCCATGTCGGTGAGCGGCAAATTCAGGTTGCGAGCCAAAACATTGCCAGTACCAATCGGCACGATACCAACTGAAACATTGGCACCAGATTTGGCAACTTCTTCGAGCACAGAACGCACTGTGCCATCGCCACCGATAACAATGATGTGCGTTGCCTTTTGTGCAATAGCGCGAAGCGCCTGAACCCCGCCGGTCTCATCCGCAGCAGTCCTTAGGTAAAGCGGAATTTCCCAACCGGCACCTGCAATCGCGGAACTAACCAAGCGACGAACTTTCTTCAGGTCAACACGACCCGGAAAGTAGATCACGGCTACTCGGTTGGATTTCTTACCCACCTCTTCAGCCTAACCTCGCCAACTATGTTCGAATAGGTGAACATTTCTTAGGCGTGAAAAATTGCCTGTGGCAATCTAGTAGTTATGCCGGTAAATCAGAAACTGCTGCTCGTTGAAGACAATCACTTCATGCGAACCCTCATTAGCGAGGTACTCGAAGGCGAAGGTTTTGAACTAGAAATTGCGGAGAATGCTGCAGAGGCAATCAGAATCGCTGGCACTTTCGACCCGGATGCAGTAATCCTTGACGTTGAACTTGGCACCGGCCCAAATGGTTTCGACGTTGCAAGAATTCTCCGCCAGACTAGTCCAGAAATTGGAATCGTATTTCTAACCAACATTCCAGAACCAAAAACCATTGGAGTAGACAACCGATCTATTCCTAAGGATGCCGCCTATCTAGTTAAAGACTCTGTCGCCGATGTGGAACTTCTAGTCAGGGCAATCGCTGCAAGTATGCGTGGACGAATCAATCCAGATCTTCGTCAAGATCGCTCCACCCATCAACTTTCTAATCTTTCTCGTTCGCAGTTGGACCTTTTACACATGGCCGCTCTTGGTCTTTCGAATACCGAAATAGCCAATCGTCGCGGCACGACAGTGCGTGCAGTGGAAAACCTTTTCAAACGCGCAATCGAAGCCGCAGGCATCGAAGTGGGTCCTGGCGAACACGGACGTGTGCTTGCGGTACGCCGATACATCGAATCTGTGGTTCTGCCGAAGAACTAAAGGGCAAGGTAACCTAGACGGGTGATTGACCTAAACCTGCTTAGAGAGAACCCGGAAGCCATCAAGGCTTCTCAGCGCGCACGTGGCGCCGAAGAATCATTGGTTCACCAAGCAGCATCCGCTGACGAACAGTGGCGTGCGGCCCTCCAAAAGTTTGAGAATCTCCGCGCAGAGCAGAACGCATCAGCCAAGCAGGTTGCCAGTGCAGCCAAAGAAGACAAGCCCGCACTTATCGCTGCAGCGCAAGAACTAGCCGCGAGAGTGAAGGCCGCTGAAGCTGAATCAAACGAAGCTCAGCAGAGACTCAACGAAATTCTTTGGCAGATCGAAAACGTTGTAATCACCGATGTTCCATCGGGTGGAGAAGAAAACTTTGTAGTGCTCAAAGAAGTAGGCACTAAAGCAAGCTTTGACTTCGAACCGCAAGACCACGTTGCCCTCGGTGAATCACTCGACATAATCGACATTGAACGCGGTGTTAAAGTTTCTGGTTCACGCTTCTACTTTCTAAAGGGCTGGGGCGCTCGCCTCGAACTTGCACTGATGAACCTTGCGCTTGACCTTGCCACCAAGCACAACTTCACCGCACTTATTACTCCGACTCTGGTTCGACCAGAGGTAATGGCAGGCACCGGGTTCCTTGGCGCACACGCAGATGAGATCTACTATCTTCCAGCTGATGAGCTATACCTGACCGGTACGAGTGAAGTTGCGCTCGCTGGATACCACCGCGATGAAATCATCGACCTTTCAAATGGGCCACTTCGCTACGCTGGCTGGTCAACCTGTTACCGTCGCGAAGCAGGATCGGCTGGCCGAGACACACGCGGAATTCTTCGTGTTCACCAGTTCAACAAGCTGGAGATGTTTAGCTACGTAAAGCCAGAGGATGCAGAAGCCGAGCACCTAAAACTTCTTGCTCTTGAAGAAGACATGCTTCAGGCATGTGAACTCTCATACCGAGTGATTGACACCGCGGCTGGTGATCTAGGTTCAAGTGCTGCCCGCAAATACGACTCAGAGGCTTGGGTTCCAACCCAGAACCAATACCGCGAACTAACTTCTAGCTCGAACTGCACCACCTTCCAGGCTCGCCGCCTAAACGTGCGCTACCGCACCGAAGACGGCAAGACCGCTACCGCAGCCACACTGAACGGAACTCTAGCTACCACCCGCTGGTTGGTAGCAATCTTGGAAACTCACCAGCAAGCTGATGGCTCAGTAAAGATTCCGGCAGCCTTGCGCCCATATCTCGGCGGACAAGAATTCATTTCCCCTAAATGACCAAAGCAACCGGTGATGATCGCTGGCTAATTGGCATCGACATCGATGGCACATTAGTTCATGATGACGGCTTCCTTTCACCACGTGTTGTTGAACAAGTAAATCGCGTTCGCGAACTCGGACACGAAGTTGTAATTGCAACCGGAAGAAGTGCCTCGCAAGCAATTCCGGTAATTTTCGATGTTGGCATCAAAGACGGATTTGCAGTTTGCTCAAACGGAGCAGTAACTATAAAAGTGCAACCGGAAGAACCTCGCGGATTTTCTCACCATGAAGTAATTACATTTCAACCGCGTGAAGTAATTTCCAAACTTGTTGAAAAACTTCCGACCGCACACTTTGCAGTTGAGAATGTTGATGGGAGTTACAACTTCCACCGACCATTTCCGACTTATGCACTTGGTGATGAAAACTACGAAACACCAATCGAACAACTCATGGACGAACCCGTATCCAGAGTTGTCGTGCTCTCACC
>JBFYJA010000127.1:0-3140 GCA_041311675.1 Micrococcales bacterium
GAATGCCATCGTCGGTAGTGATTTCATCGATTGGCTCAATTTCGCCATCAACAAAAGCGCGAGACTGTTCTGCACGCTGGTGAGAGTCAAAGGCTATTTGATCTTGAGCTTGGCGAGTGGTGCCAAGTTTCTTGGTGCTGTCTTCGGTTGCTTCGCCCATAGTGATTTTTAGAAATGCATCGGTGAGTGCATCAAGCTGGAGAGTATCTACCATGGTTACGTCGCCGTACTTTTTGCCCTGACGTGAACCAACCCAAGCGTGTGGAGTCTGCGACATTGATTCTTGCCCAACTGCAACCACTACATCGGCTTCGCCAGATTCGATAAGTCGTGCGGCATAGGCAACCGCCTCTGCTCCCGAAAGGCAAACCGAGTTGATGGTGATTGCCGGAACGCCCAGTGGAATGCCAGCGTGAACCGCCGACTGTCGAGCTGGGTTTTGTCCAACTCCGGCTTGCACAACTTGGCCACCAATTACGCGTTCAACCTGCTCCGCCGAAATACCAGCACGAGATAACGCGGCTTTGATTGCGTGAGCACCAAGTTGCGGTGCTGAATAATTCGCTAGTTGACCGTTGATCTTGCAAAACGGAGTGCGTGCGTAGCCGGCGATGATTGTCATTAGTTCACCTTGAATCCTGCGCCGGTTTTTTCGCGCAATTCTGCCTCGGTAACTCCAGGAGCCATCTTCACCAGCGTCAATCCATCTGGGCCGACATCAAAAACGGCTAAATCAGTGACGATGCGATTCACACACTTTGCTCCGGTTAGCGGCAGATCACAGGTCTCGACAATCTTCGGGGTGCCGTCCTTGGCGTTGTGCTCAGAGATGACAATCACGCGTGGAGCTCCGGCCACTAGGTCCATGGCGCCTCCCATGCCCTTTACCAGCTTGCCTGGAATGGTCCAGTTGGCGAGGTCACCTCTGGCCGAAATCTGCATGGCACCGAGGATGGCGATGTCCACGTGTCCGCCACGTATCATGCCAAATGAGGTGGCGCTGTCAAAGATGCTGGCACCTGGCATCAACGTGATGGTTTGCTTGCCGGCGTTAATCATGTCGGCGTCTTCTTCGCCCTCGAATGGAAATGGACCAATGCCTAGAAGACCGTTTTCGCTCTGCAGCACCACGTTTACGCCAGCCGGAATGTAATTAGAAACCAAGGTCGGAATGCCAACGCCTAGGTTCACGTAGTTGCCGTCTTTAAGTTCGGTGGCGGCTTCTGCTGCCATTTCGTCGCGCGTCCAAGCCATTAGTTGTGCTCCTTTGCACGCACGGTTCGCTGCTCAATTGGTTTTTCGCGAGGTGTCGACTGAACCAGCGCCTGCACAAAAATTCCTGGAGTCACAACGTGGTTTGGATCAATAAAGCCATCCCGAATTATTTCGGCTTCAGCAACCGTGAACTTGCTGCACTGAGCCACCACCGGATTAAAGTTTCTGGCGGTGTATCGGTATGCCAAGTTGCCAGCCTCGTCAGCCTCGTAGGCGTGAACAAGAGCAATATCGGCAACCAAGCCTTTTTCCAAAATGTAGGTGACGCCGTCGAAATCTTTGTGCTCTTTACCCTCGGCAACGAGTGTGCCTACTCCCGTGCGAGTGTAGAAACCGGCGATACCAGCACCTCCGGCGCGCATGCGTTCTGCGAGCGTGCCCTGCGGATTAAATTCAACTTCGATTGCTCCGGCTAGAAACTGCTCTGCAAAAAACTTGTTTTCGCCAACGTATGACGCGATCACTTTTTTAACCTGGTTATTCTCAAGAAGAATTCCAAGGCCTTGACCATCAACGCCCATGTTGTTCGAGATGATGGTTAGGTTTTTCACACCCGAGTCGCGAACCACTTCGATGAGGTCAAATGGATTTCCGCTGAGCCCAAAACCACCGACGGCTAAGGTTGCTCCGTCGAATAGTTTGCTCGCCAGCGCTTCGTGCGCTGATGAGTAGATCGTCGTCATTGACTTCCATTTCGCTCGGTTTGCTGCGTTGTGTCCAGCGTAATCAGGTTGCCCTAGGCCTATATAAATAGTTGGGAATGGCAACTATTGAGGAATATTGGCTCAGTTAGGCTTGGGCTAATGTCTCAGCCCGCCAAAAAACGCCTCCTAGTCGACCTGTCGCCACTTAGGGAAGCCCCAGTGTTTGCCCGTCTGTGGTGGGGCAGTCTACTCAACGGCCTAGGCAGCCAATTCACCTTGGTTGCAGTTGCACTGCTGATTTACGACCTGACGCATGACACCGGCGCCGTGGCCTCGGTTGGCGCAATTGCGTTGGTGCCGATGGTGCTTTCCGGTCCAATTGGTGGGATGGTAGCCGACGCCTTTGAAAGACGTCTGATCATGATTTGTGCAGCCACCGTAATGTTTTTGGCTACGGCTGGATTGTTGGTCTTGAGCATGATTGACCAACCCCCGGTGTGGCCAATTTATATTTGCACCACGGTAACCGCAGTATCGGCAACAGTTCTCGGTAGTTCAAAAAATGCATCGATTCCTCGTATCTTGTCAAAGGAACTTATTACTAAGGCGAGCGCACTCAATGGAATTTCGATGGGTATTCAAGTGATGGCAGGGCCAGCCCTTGCCGCATTACTCATTGCCGGCTCAAACTTCACATTTGCCTTTGCGGCTGATCTTCTTCTTACCGCAACTGGCTTTATGGGAATAATTGGCTTGCCAAAAATTCATGTTGCTGCGGACGCTCTCAAACCGGGTTGGAAGTCTTTCAAAGAGTCGATTCTGTTTTTGAAAGAATATCCAGAAATTGGAGCCGGATTCTTAGTCGACATCATTGCCATGACTTTGGGCAGACCATACGTTTTATTACCGGCAGCATCTGCATTAATAATCGGCGGTGGCCCAATCACGGTCGGAATTCTGACTGCAGCTGCAGCGGCAGGTTCATTCACGATCAGTGCATTCAGTGGACGAATTACTGGAATTCAACGCCAAGGTCTTGCAATAGCCAACTCGGTAAAAATCTATGGTCTGTTTATTTTGGTGCTCGGTGTAGTCCTGCTACTTATGTCCACCGGTTGGTTTGGAAACCCGGGCAACACTTTTGAAACGGCAAACTTTGCTGCACTTGTAATCGCCGCCTTCGCAATGTTTGGCACCGGAGCCGCCGACGAAGTCTCTGTG
>JBFYJA010000128.1:0-3140 GCA_041311675.1 Micrococcales bacterium
GACCCTGCTCTCAACCGGAGACATCACCA
Source organism: Micrococcales bacterium (assembly GCA_041311675.1). GTDB lineage: Bacteria > Actinomycetota > Actinomycetes > Actinomycetales > Microbacteriaceae > Rhodoluna. The sequence goes on from JBFYJA010000128.1 coordinate 30, forward strand.
CCCTTAACTCAGGCGTCAGCGGCGCTTACACGGCCTACAACAACGTGCCAACTTCGCTGACCTCGATGGGCTTCGCTTACTACGACTCGGATGCCAAGCTGGTTATGAACACCAAGTTCGGCAGCATGAAGATCGTTAAGCAGCAGGCTAAGGACTTCGAGATTCAGTACACCGTCGCAAAGGGCCAGGTCTGGTCGGACGGCACTCCAATCGACGCAGTAGACCTTCTGCTTTCGCATGTGATCACCGCCAACAAGTATTCGGCCTCGGCCGGTCTTGGTGACCCTAGTAGTGCAGACGCCACTCCAGCTTTCAACAGCGAATTTTACAGTCAGAGTTACGCGTCGCACGTGGTTGGCCTGCCTACCCTCAGCGCCGACCACATGAGCCTGACCGTCAAGTTCGACAAGCCACTTCCTGACTGGCAGTTGCTCGCGCCTGGTGCAAGCCCAGTACACGCTCTCGAACTACTTGCTGATGGTAAGAAGACTCTTGGCGCCGCTGCAGCAAACCTCAAGGCAAAGGCCCAGTTCCTCTCCGACTTCACCAAGAAGAACACCACTCGTCTAAAGAAGATGGGTGCCGTATGGAGCAAGGGTTACGCAGTTACTAAGGTTGACTCGACCACCAACCCGCTTCTGCTCATTAGCAACGGCGGCTTTATCGTTTCGAAGTTCAACGCTGGTCAGTCAATGACCCTGGTTCGCAACCCGAAGTACACCTCGGGTCCTGCTATGAAGACCACCAACCCAATCAAGACGGTTGTCATCAAGATCATCAAGGACAACACTGCTGCGGTTCAGGCACTTCGTAACGGCGACATCGACGTTTACTACAACACCCTGCCTTCCTCGGCTGACAAGAGCTCGCTCAGCGCAATGACCAACGTCACCACGCTGACCAAGACCGGTGGAAACTACTCGCACCTGCACCTCCGCACTGACTCGGCACTTGGCGAGACCGACAGCTACACCGGCCCATTCGCCGGTAACGGTCAGAAGGCAAAGGACCTGCGTCACGCATTCCTGCTTGCTGTTCCTCGTGGCCAGCTTGTCGATACCATCGTCAAGCCAGTCAAGTCGGACGCCACCACCCTCGACACCGAGTTCGCTTTCCAGGGCACCCCTGAATACTCAACCATCACCAAGGGTTCGGGCGTCAGCGAGTTCTCTGCTGGCACTCAGGCTTCGCGAACTGCCAAGGCACTGGCTCTAGTACAGAAGTACTACCCAACAGCATCGAAGGATGATGCGGCAGTCACAATCCACTTCGCGCATGCAGACACGCCAACGCGCAATGCTCTGGAAAAGCTCATCGCTGCAGAGGTTAAGAACGCCGGATTCGAAATCGTTGACCACCCGTTTGCGGATCTCTTCGGTGAAAAGGGAAACAAGAGCGCAAAGTACGACGTCACCATGTACGGTTTTGGTCTTGACAGTCTCAGCCAGTCAAACGGTACTGGAATCTACAAGTCCGACTCCAAGACAAACGTGTGGGGCTGGAACAACTCGGCACTGGACGCCATCCTGAACAGCCTTCAGGGTGACGCACTAACCCCAAGTCAGGTAACTGCGAAGCGCCTTGCCGCTGACAAGATTGTAATTAGCAACTACCTGGGTCTGCCACTGTACGCAAACCCAACCATCACTGCCTTCAACAAGGCAGTGAAGAACATCAAGCCAGCTCCTGTTGGTAACAACATCACTTGGAACTTCTTCGAGTGGTCGTACTAATCAAGTAGCTTGATTCGAGTGTGCTGGGGTGTGTCAAAAGCACCCCAGCACATTCATTTAGTTATCCAATAGATCTAGGCTCGGCAGGCCACAAGCCTCCCAAGAGCAGCGGCGAAGAAGCCGCAACAAAGGTGATTCTGTGTTTTCCTATGTATTTCGCCGTCTTGGCATGATGCTCGTAGTGGTATTCGGTGCAAGCTTCCTGGCGTACAACCTTGAGGCTTACTCCTCAGACCCACTTTCTGTCTTTGGCGAGAGCACGGCAGAAAACCGGGAATACCTCATGCAAAAGATGATTCGAGACCTCCAGCTCGATGTTCCGCCTCCACTGCGCTACTTCTCATGGCTTAAGGGCATCGTTGCAGGCCTCTGGGGTCACTTCGACATGGGACTAACCGTTTCTAACATCCCTGTAGTCGACGCAATTGGTGCCGCGATTCCCATCACCATCAAACTCGTCATCGCCTCGACGATCCTGGCTATCCTGCTGGGCATCACCGTTGGTATGGTCACCGCAATCCGCCAGTACAGCCGCTTCGACTACGTGATGACCTTCATCTCGTTCCTGCTGTTCTCGCTCCCAATCTTCTGGGTCGCAGTGCTTCTCAAGGAATACCTCGCGATTCAGTTCAACGACTTCCTGGTAGCACCTGAAATACCGTTCGCAGCCGGAGTAGCCGCGTCACTCATATTCGGCTTCATAGTTGCCGGAGTTATCGGTGGTGGGCGCAAGCGCATGCTCACCGTGTTCTTCCCAGTCGTCCTATTGGCAGGCGGTCTGCTGGCCTACGTCAGCAAGACGCACTGGTTCGTGCACCCGCAGCTGAGCATCGTCGGTGTCGCGCTCATCGCCTTCGCGATGGCTGCGGTCGTCATTCAGCTAATCACCGGTCTTGACAATCGCAAGGGCCTAATTGCCGGCTTCGGGTCAGCTGCCGTCGTTGTCGCGCTTTACTATCCGCTGCAGACGCTGTTCACCAAGCACTCGAACGCTCTGCACGTGCTTGCTGCCTTCGCGATCACGATTGTCCTCTCTGCCCTGATTGGCTACTTCGTTAGCGAGATTGACCGCCGCGACTACATCCGAATCGCCGTTTTGACCGCTTTCCTCGGCACGATTCCGGTGCTTATCGACCGCTTCATGCGTGAGTTCGGCAAATACATGAACTCGGATGCCGTTGGCGGACGCCCAATTCAGACCCTCGGCCAGACAAATGACCTTCTCAGCGACGACCAGATCAATAACTTCTGGATCAGCGGCCTCGACACCGCGCTGCACCTTGTGCTGCCGACCATTGCGCTGACGCTGATCTCGTTCGCCGGTTACGTGCGTTTCTCGCGCGGTAGCCTGCTCGAGGTCTTGAACATGGACTACATC
>JBFYJA010000129.1:0-3126 GCA_041311675.1 Micrococcales bacterium
CCATTCACCGACCGTCTGGTTCGCAAGTTTTCACTTCCGGTTGCTGGATGGCGCGGTCCGGCCGCACAGTAAATCATGATTCAAGAAATTCACATCCGTGACCTTGGAGTAATCCGCGAGGCACGTCTCGGTTTTCGCCCGGGTTTCAATGTGATTTCTGGTGAGACCGGCGCTGGCAAAACCATGGTCCTTACCGCGCTTGGGCTATTGCTCGGTCAGCGAGCAGACTCGGGTTCTGTACGTTCTGGGCAGGCCCAAACCCTGGTTGAGGGGCGAGTTCAGGTGCTCAACGCCAGCCTGAAAGCGAAAATCGAAGAACTCGGTGGTTCGCTGGATGACGATGAACTGGTCATGAATCGCATAGTTTCCAGCGAGGGAAAGTCCCGAGCATCGCTTGGTGGAGTGAGTGTTCCTGTTGCCGCCATCGGTGAAATCGCCGGCGAGCTAGTCGTGGTGCACGGTCAAGCAGATCAAATCCGGTTGAAGTCGGCTAGCGCGCAACGCGAAGCACTAGATGATTTCGCAGGGCATAGCGAAATGCTGGTTCGCTACCGCGATGCCTACAACTCATGGCAATGGACGGTCAAAAATATTGCGGAATTGGAGAGTGACTCGGCAACTCGCCAGGTTGAACTCGATAGCCTGAAATTTGCCATTGATGAGATTACTAAAGTGAACCCAACCGCTGGTGAAGAAATTGAACTCGCAGATCTAGCTAATCGACTTTCTAACCTCGAGGGCTTACGTTCGGCAGCGAGCAATAGCCACGAAGCTATATCCAGCGAAAATGACAATCTAGATGCTCTTGGATTAGTAGCCCAGGCTAAGAAAATTCTTGAACACGAATCGGATTCCACGCTGCAGGAGTTGGCGGCAACGCTCGGTGAGCAGTTGATTCAGCTGCGACACGTTGCGGGGGAGTTAGCAAGTTTCTTAGCTTCGCTAGACAGCGATTCCGAACTTTCACTGGATCAAGTACAGAGTCGACGAGCGGAACTAAATAGTCTGCTTCGCAAATATGGCGAGACCACCGAACAAGTAATTGATTATCGTGATTCTGCCGAAGCGAAGCTTTTGCGTTTGGACAACTCGGATGAGCGTGTTCAAGAGCTTAGGAATCTGGAAGTCAGTCAGTATGCAGAGGCAATCAAACTTGCGAAGCAGTTGACCGAGTCTCGAATGGCTGCTGCTGACAAGTTGGCGAATGCAGTTACCGCTGAACTGCAGGGGCTAGCCATGAGTGAAGCTCAACTGGTGGTTCGGGTGGAAGACGCCGAACAGTTGACCAGTCATGGTGCCGATAATGTATCGCTGTTGCTTTCAAGTTACAAAGGGGCTGAGCCTCGTCCGATTGGCAAGGGCGCTAGCGGCGGAGAAATTTCCCGCATCATGCTTGCCATCGAGGTGGTGCTTGCCAAGGATCGTCAGGCCACGACGTTTATATTCGATGAGGTTGATGCTGGCGTAGGTGGAGCGGCAGCGATCGAGGTGGGAAAGCGCTTGGCCCGTCTGGCGAAGCAGGCTCAGGTAATTGTGGTCACTCACCTGGCGCAAGTAGCGGCCTTTGCAGACCACCAGTTGCGAGTTTTGAAAAGCACCAGCGAAGATGTCACCGAGACTGACGTGGTGGTGCTCGACCCAGATGAGCGACTTGAGGAACTGGCCCGCATGCTTTCGGGGCTTTCGGACTCCAGCAGCGCCAGAGAGCACGCAGCCGAACTCATGTCTTTGGCAAAAACAACCTCAGCGGACTAGTAAACTGGTATTCCATGGCAGATGCAATGGACACCTCAAAAACCAGACATATTTTCGTCACCGGCGGTGTTGCATCCTCTCTAGGCAAGGGAATTACCGCCTCAAGCCTTGGAAATCTTCTCAGAGCTCGCGGCCTCAAAGTGGTCATGCAGAAGCTGGACCCATATCTAAACGTTGACCCTGGCACCATGAACCCGTTTCAGCACGGTGAGGTATTTGTTACCGATGATGGTGCTGAAACCGACCTAGACATTGGTCACTACGAGCGTTTCCTAGACATCAATTTGTCACAGTCCGCAAACGTCACAACTGGGCAGATCTACTCAACCGTGATCTCGCGCGAGCGTCGAGGTGAGTACCTTGGTGACACCGTGCAGGTTATTCCACACATTACCGATGAGATTAAGCGCAGAATGCGTTTGCAGGCACATGAGTCTCCCGCTCCAGACGTCATCATCACCGAAATTGGTGGAACCGTCGGAGATATCGAGTCTCAGCCGTTCTTAGAGGCCGCACGACAGGTACGCCACGAAGTTGGACGCGACAATGTTTTCTACGTTCACGTTTCGCTAATCCCTTACCTTGGCCCTTCTGGTGAATTGAAGACCAAGCCAACTCAGCACTCGGTTGCAACCCTTCGTTCGATTGGTATTCAGCCGGATGCTGTTATCTGTCGTTCAGACCGCGACTTACCAATGTCAATCAAGAACAAGATTGCTTTGATGTGTGACATCGATGTTAAGGCTGTTATCACTGCGGCTGATGCGGCAAGCATCTACGACATTCCGACCGTGCTAAACAATGAAGGCCTCGACACTTACATCATCAAGAAACTCGGCCTTGAAGCAGGGGAAGTGGATTGGTCACGCTGGGATGTTGTGCTCAAGGCTGTGCACGAACCAAAGCACGAAGTCACCATTGGTCTAGTTGGTAAGTACATCGATCTTCCGGACGCTTACCTTTCGGTTACCGAGGCGCTAAAGGCCGGCGGATTTGCAAACCAGGCCAAAGTAAAGATCAAGTGGATTGCCTCTGATCTTTGTGAAGACGAGAACGAAGCGAAGAAACTTCTTTCTGATGTCGATGCCATTTGTATTCCTGGTGGTTTTGGTGTTCGAGGAATCGAAGGCAAGCTTGGCGCACTGAAGTTTGCGCGCGAAAACAAGATTCCAACTCTAGGTTTATGTCTCGGTCTCCAGTGCATGGTTATCGAATACGCTCGCAACATGGCCGGGCTCGACGGTGCTTCATCAACTGAGTTCGATCCTGAGGCTCAGTACCCGGTAATTGCCACCATGGCGGAGCAGGTAGACATTCTGGCTGCCGGTGACATGGGTGGCACAATGCGCCTAGGTCTATACGAGGCAAAAC
>JBFYJA010000130.1:0-3119 GCA_041311675.1 Micrococcales bacterium
AAAAATAACTGGGTCATCGCATAACTGGCACCAGCAGACTGCTTCAGTGCAAGCACCTCGGCATCATGTGCCATATTTGGCGATTCTGGGTGCACCTCTGGAAATGCAGCAACCCCAATCTCAAGACTTGTTTCATCGCGAACTAGCGATACCAAATCAAGCGCGGTTTTTAGCTCACCCTTTGATAGCGCATCTGGATCGCCAATAGGAGAATCGCCACGAAGGGCGAGGATTGATTTGACTCCAGCATCCTGGAAACGGTTGATGGTTTCGCGAGTTCCCGCAAAAGTCGATCCGACGCAGGTCAGGTGACCGATGGTCAAAATGTCTTTTGCCATGCGGTCGACCACACCTAGTGAAGTCTCACGGTTCGACCCGCCAGCCCCGTAGGTTACCGAAACAAAATCAGGGGATACCTCTAACAATTTTTCGTAGCTGCGCCAAAGCGAAGCCGCACCTTCTTCATCTTTAGGCGGGAAGAACTCAAATGAGAGTGAAGGTTGCTGATTCAAACCCCTGGCGGTAAGTGCCTCAAAAACTGAATCGGCCTGAGAAGTTGCAGGCTGGCGAATCAGGGGGTAATCAGACATTGGTCAAGTTTATCCCGACCTTTATCTTGAATAGGCTCGAAGGTAGACTTGACCCAGTGAATTCCAGATCTCAAGCCCTATTAGACGCAGTGCGTTCGCGCGTCGTGGTTGCCGACGGCGCCATGGGCACAATGATCCAGGATGCGACCCCGACTCTGGAAGACTTTCAAAATTACGAGGGCTGTAATGAGATTCTCAATGTCACCAGACCAGAGCTAATCGCCAGCATCCACGCCCAATATTTAAAGGCCGGAGCAGAGGCAATCGAGACCAATACTTTTGGCGCTAACTTTGCCAACCTTGCTGAGTACGACATTGTTGAGCGGGTTTATGAATTGGCTTACGCAGGAGCCAAAGTGGCGCGTGACATTGCGGACGATTTCTCGACAGAGGACAAACCTCGCTGGGTCTTGGGATCTCTCGGACCTGGAACCAAACTTCCTTCTCTTGGCCACGAAAAGTTTTCGGTACTTCGAGATGCCTACCAGGATGCTGCTCGCGGACTGATTGAAGGTGGGGCAGATGCAATTCTCATCGAGACAGTTCAGGACTTGCTTCAGGCAAAGAGCGCAGTGATTGGCGCAAAGCGCGCAATGACCGAGAAGAAGATACCTATTTTTGTTTCGGTGACAATTGAAACCACAGGCACGATGTTGCTCGGCAGTGAAATCGGTGCGGCACTTACCGCCATTCAAGCCCTCGGAGTCGATGCCATCGGTCTGAACTGCGCAACCGGACCAACCGAGATGAGCGAGCATCTTCGCTATCTTTCTAAGTTCTCGCAGCTACCAATTGTTTGTATGCCAAATGCTGGCCTACCCATTCTCGGCCCACACGGAGCGCATTATCCGTTGACTCCGCTTGAGCTTGGTGCCGCGCATTTGCAGTTCGTTAAGGAATACGGACTAGGGCTAATCGGTGGTTGCTGTGGAACTACACCGACACATATCGAAGAGTTAGCCGCGATTGTTTCCAATCAGCAACCAGCAGATCGACAAATTACTGACGACCCAGGCTTGTCTTCGCTTTACCAGCACCAGCCATTCGACCAAACCATGACTTACCTTTCGATTGGCGAACGCACCAATGCCAATGGTTCGAAGGCATTCCGTGAGGCGATGCTCGCCGAAAACTGGGATGAATGCATCGAAATCGCTCGCTCGCAAACTCGCGAAGGTGCGCACCTACTTGATGTATGTGTCGACTACGTGGGACGCGACGGAGTTCGTGACGCAAGAGAACTGGTCAGCCGCCTAGCTACGGCAACCACTTTGCCACTGGTACTCGATTCGACCGAACCTGCCGTACTTGAGGCTGGCCTCGAATGCATGGGTGGACGAGCAATGATTAACTCGGTCAATTACGAAGACGGTGACGGGCCGACCTCGCGCTTTGCACGAATTATGCCAATAGTCAAAGAACATGGTGCGGCAGTAGTGGCACTGACCATCGATGAAGAAGGTCAGGCAAGAACCGCTGAGACCAAGTTCGCTATTGCCAGTCGCTTGATTAATGACCTATCCAGCAATTGGGACATGAATCTGGTTGATATCACCGTCGATACCCTGACTTTCCCGATTGCCACTGGACAGGATGAAACCAGACGTGACGGAATCGAAACTATCGAGGCGATTCGCCGATTGAACGAGGCATTCCCTGGAGTGCAAACCACCTTAGGTATTTCAAACATTTCGTTCGGCCTTTCACCGGCTGCTCGTCACGTGTTGAATTCAGTTTTCCTTCACGAGTGCGTTCAGGTTGGGCTAACCAGCGCGATTGTTCACGCTGCTCGAATCATGCCGCTAAATCAGATACCTGAGCACCAACTAGCCGCTGCACTCGACCTGATTTACGACCGACGGGAATACGATTCCGACGGAAACGTTTCTTTCGACCCGCTGACCAAGTTTCTAGATGTGTTCGCCGGCGTTGATAGCGCATCTGCAAAGCAGACTCGCGCAGCTGAACTCGCAGCCCTGCCAATTGATGAGCGACTTGAACGTCGAATCATCGATGGGGAGAAGAAAGGCCTAGAGGCAGATCTAGATGAAGCGTTGGGAAATGGACGAAGCGCCCTCGAAATCATCAACGAAAACCTACTCAAAGGCATGCAGATAGTTGGTGAGCTTTTCGGCAAGGGCGAAATGCAATTGCCATTCGTCCTTCAATCAGCCGAAGTCATGAAGTCCGCCGTTGCACACCTTGAACCTTTCATCGAAAAAACCGAGGACACCGGCAAAGGCCGAATTCTGCTCGCAACTGTTCGTGGTGATGTCCACGATATCGGCAAGAACCTCGTCGACATTATTCTCAGCAACAACGGTTTTGAAACCGTCAACATCGGCATCAAGCAACCAATCAATGAAATTTTGCGAGCCGCCGAAGAAAATAACGTTGACGTCATCGGTATGAGTGGACTTTTAGTGAAATCGACTCAGATCATGAAGGAAAACTTAGAAGAGATGAACCAGCGGGGGATTGCGACTCGTTGGCCAGTAATCCTCGGGGGTGCGGCGCTTACCCGATCAT
>JBFYJA010000131.1:0-3073 GCA_041311675.1 Micrococcales bacterium
CCTTCTGGCCAACCGAAACGATTGCGCGCTGGTTGATTGCAGTGCCCTGGTTTGAGCGGTCGAACTTGCGGAGTACATATGACTTGTTGCCACCCTTGTCCTGCTGAACCACGATTAGGTCAGCAGCAACTTCGATTACAACACCAGGTGTTTCGTTTAGAACAACTGCACCTGAGTCGATAGCTGCAACGCGCTCCATGCCGGTACCAACAAATGGTGACTCGCTACGAAGTAGTGGCACAGCCTGACGCTGCATGTTTGCACCCATCAACGCACGAGTTGAGTCGTCGTGCTCAAGGAACGGAATCAATGAAGTTGAAACCGATGCAAGCTGACGAGGTGAGATGTCTACGTAGTCGACTTCTTCTGAGTCAACTTCAACAACCTCGCCGCGGAAACGTGCGAACACCTTTGCGTTTGCAAAAGTACGGTCTGCGTTTAGAGGAACATCAGCAGGAGCAATGATCTTGCCAGCTTCTTCTGATGCGTCTAGGTAGTCAGGAGTTCCCTTAGCTACCTTGCCGTTTGAAACCTTGTAGTAAGGAGTCTCGATGAAACCGAATGAGTTGATGCGAGCAAACGCAGTCAACGAACCGATCAAACCAATGTTCGGACCTTCAGGAGTTTCAACTGGACACATACGACCGTAGTGAGATGGGTGAACGTCACGAACTTCCATCTGTGCACGTTCACGCGCGATACCACCAGGGCCAAGTGCTGATAGACGACGCTTGTGCGCCAAACCAGCAAGTGGGTTGTTCTGATCCATGAACTGTGACAACTGAGAAGCTCCGAAGAACTCCTTGATTGCAGAAACAACTGGACGCAAGTTGATCAAAGTCATCGGAGTAATTGCTTCGATGTCCTGAGTTGACATGCGCTCACGAACAACACGCTCCATACGGCTTAGACCGATACGAACCTGGTTCTGAATTAGTTCACCAACTGAACGAATACGACGGTTAGAGAAATCGTCGATGTCATCTGGAGAAACAACAACCTTGGCAACCTTGTCGCCCATCTTCAACTCGAATGGAGTTGCGACTGAACCGTTTAGCGGAGCTGCGCTTAGGTCGAATACCAATAGGTACTTGATGGTTGCCAAGATGTCTTCACGAGTAAGAATGTTCTTGTCAGCTTCAATCGCAAGGCCCAACTTGCGGTTTAGCTTGTGACGACCAACCTTGGCTAGGTTGTAACGCTTGTTGTCAAAGTAAGTTGAGTTCAACCAAACTTCAGCAACTTCCGGACCAGCAGTCTCGCCGCGTACCTTGCGGTAAAGCTCGCGCAGTGCGTCTTCCTTAGTGATGATGTTGTTGGTTGCGTATGCCTTCGACTTGTCGTACTCGAGAGTGTTCTCGATTAGATCAACATCGATGGTCCAACCCTTTGCGTTCTTTGCAATTGCAGAAGCAACGTCTGAGAACTGTGCGCGAATTTCGTCTTCGCTGTAACCAAGTGCCTTCAAGAAAATAGTTGCAGAAACTTTTGTCTTGCGGTCTACCTGCACCTGAACGATTGGCTTACCGTAGCGAGCCATTGGCTTGCGGTCGTCCTTAACCCACTCGGTCAAGAACTCTAGGTATGAACCACGTGAAGGGATGATCTGCGCACGGTTGTTGCGCACATCCAAGTTTCCGGTGGTGTTAGTGGTCTGTGAGAAGTACACACCAGGTGAACGAACCAACTGTGAAACAACAACACGCTCGGTGCCGTTAATCACGAAGGTACCCTTCTCAGTCATAACTGGGAAGTCACCCATGAAAACAGTCTGTGACTTAATTTCACCGGTCTCGTAGTTGGTGAACTCTGCCTTGATGTACAACGGCTGAGTGTATGAACGTCCCTTTTCTTTACACTGCTCAGGAGTGTATTCAGGGTCGTAAAGTTCTGGCTTGTCGAAGCTAATACCCATCTTCGGAGCCTGTGCAGGGTTAACCGAGTCAACGATTGGAGAAATCTCAGCGAAAATTTCTTCTAGACCGTTTTTCGCACCTGGATTAATTTCTTTCCAAGGTTTGTTACCGATAAGCCAGTCAAAGCTTTCGGTCTGCAGAGTTAGAAGATCTGGAACCGCAAGTGATTCCGAAACCTTCGCGAATGATGGGCGTTGAGCCGATCGGATGTTTTTGTTCTTCTTCGCAGATGCCAAGAGTTGTCCCTCCAAGGAACTAGATCGATTGGGCTAAATCGCACCTATAACCAGTGACGCCAAAATATGCGGTCACGCGCGCAGCCGAAATATGCATGCGGGGTGTTTGGGAGCAAACAACAAATCTATAACGAACCGGCGGGTTTTGCCAACCCCCTTTTTGGAGCTCCCCTAAAGTATGTGCTCCAAAAAGTCCATCGGACTCAAAATCAGCCGGTGGTTCCAAGGGTTCAGTGACAAAAGTCCCCGATCAGACGTAACCAGCACTTTGGAATCGGTGTATTTGACTAGGTCCAAGATCAAATTGTCCTCGAAATCCGCAGAATCAAAGGCCAAACGGGGTGGCACAACGACTGAACCGCCTGAAAGATGGGTGATTTCGACTAGCGTCTCCAGGATTCGCCCGATGGTTACTTCTTCGAGTTCCTTTTCATGGAGGACTTTGGCCACATTTTCAATGATGTGTGGCGAAGTAAAGAGATTGAACTTCTCGGCATCAAATGCAAGCGAAAGGCAATCTTGGGATGGGTTGCCGGTTTTAGGCGGAACCTTTGGAAGTAAAGGAAAACCTTCTTTATCCTGAGCTAGAAAGACATTCAGGTAAACGTTGACATCAAATACCACCCCTAAGTCGGAGTGATTATTCAACAGACTTGCCCTTAACTTTCCTAATCAAAAGGTCAATTTCATCAGCGGTAAGCATCTTTCCGCCTAACTGTCCCCTAACTTCCTCTCGAATTGAATTAATTCGATCAGCCATCTCGATTTTGGCCATCATTTTCATGGCGACTCTCAGAAACTCCGAGCGATTCCCATTGCCATACTTCTTGACCAGGCTCTCAAGCAGGTCACGGTCTTCATCTGCGATTGCGAATCCCACAGTCTTTGCTCTCATACTTTCTCCACCCCGTATGCAATGCG
>JBFYJA010000132.1:0-3052 GCA_041311675.1 Micrococcales bacterium
ACAACTGACCAAGGGTTTGCGCGTAATCAGATGAATTTGAAATTGCATAACGATACGCAGTGCTGTTGTCTTCAAGCTGAATTCCATCAGCCGGGATTACTGCTCCGGTTACCGATTCTTGCTTTGTACTTAGTACCAGCACCTGTACCTGCACACCGGATGCAGCTTGCGCCGCAATTAGCGCAGGCATTACTCGGGCACTTGCCCACTTGGCATTGGGCTGAGCAACCGCGGTGAGTGCTGCTGCGGGAAGAACGAATAGTGCGACCAGCGCAGCCGCTGCGATTCGCAAGGCGGGACGTCGACGGATCGACTCGAGCGAGATGGCCGCAGCAGAAATTACCGCCAGCCCCCAGAGAGCGAGGAGTGCGTGTGGCGAGCCATTGATGAAGTGGGTGGCCGAATCGGTGGCACCCAAGGCCTTGAAGTTCAGAGTCATGGTCAGGCGAGCGCCCAACAGCGCTAGCAATCCAAGCCCGAGGCTGAGCAGCGCAACAGCACGGCGAGCAGTGATTAGTGCCAGGGCGGCGAGCAGCAGGGTTACCGCTGTGATCAGGACCAAGTACCAACGATCGAGCGGAGAAGTGGTTGCGCCGAGCAGTAGTTGCCAGCCAGCCCCCGAAGCCGTGGCCAGTGGCACACCCGGATCTGCAAACAGCGCCAGCGGGTTGGACAAAATGAAATGGATAAACACCGGACCAAACATTGCTGCGGTCGGAAGTGCAATCCAAATCAAGTAGCCGATGCGCTTGATTCGTGCGATGACCACAAAAATCATTGCCACTAGCAAAACTGGAGCGGTGTTTGGAGCGGCAGCGACTTCAAGCGCAAGAAGCAAGCCACTTAATCCAACCCAGGTCCAGATTTGCTGTCGTGAACGCACCGAAAGTTCTACCCCGAATAACGCAACCTTGGCAACGCAGTAAACCAAAAGTGGAAGCAGAAGTTGTGCCAGAACAGCAGGCACCCGAAGTTGAGTTTGAGCTTCGGTTAGCGCCGGCCAAAGTGCATAAGCAAGTGCTCCTAGATTTCGTACCCAGGTCTTTTTTGTGAAAAGCGAAAGCACTTTGAAACCAGCAAAAAAAGCAATCGGTTTTGCCAGGAAAATCAAAACTGTAAGTGCAAGTGATGGCGACCAAAAAGTCACACTGCCGATTGCGAGCAGCAACCAATTGAATGGATCTGCCGGAATTGCGTAACCATTACCAAGTTCTTGCCAACTTGCTCCGGCACGTTTGAAAAGTTCGAACCAGTTTTCGCTTAGCGGTAATGCTCCACCACCAAGCATGGCCTCATTTATCGGCAGCCACGCAAAAGATAATGCCGCAAGCAAAATGACAAACCAAAGCCCACCTGCGACAACGAAAGACTTCGAGGTAGCTCCAGCTCCAAGCAGTAATTGCTCGGTATTCGGTGATGTCGAATCGCGCTCTGCCAACTGAGCGTGTGCTTCTAGTCTCGCTTCGATCTCTTCTTGTTCGATGTTCTGACGCTTTTCATCTCGCACCTGCTGCTTCGTGGCATAGAGCGCTCGCATGGCTCGGCGGCCGGAAGCAGTCACCTTGCGGCGATGACGAAGTCGGGCGCCAATTGTGAAGTATGCCCATGCTCCGGCTGCCAGGTCGCCGATCAATCGGTCAGGTCGCTTCGACCATACTCGCCAAATCAAACGTCCAAGGGTGAGCAACGGTAGGAAGAACCAGAACATCAGCGCTGTAAATAGCGGTGCGTAGCTCAGACGCAATTGCAGTTCAGCTCGGCGCAGCGCTGATTTAGGGGTGACTCTCAGCCACTCGCGATCGCGCTGTCCGTGCATAGAAAGCGCTGCGTGTGCCACACGTGATTGCGGAGCTACCACAACTCGATGTCCCGCTAGTCGAGCACGCATCGAGAAATCAACATCGGCAGCCAGCGGAGGAATACCGTCGGTGAGTCCGCCCAAGGAATTCCAGACGCTGCGTTTCACAAGCATCCCGGCGGTGCCAACAGCAAGTACATCGTCTGCGGCATCGTGCTGCGATTGATCTAACTCATCGCTAACCAAACTAAACAGTGCGCCACTGCGAGTCAGGGTTAGCCCTTGCTGATTGATTAGTTTGCGATTGTTCCAGTCCATGAGTTTTGGACCAACCACGGCAACCGACGGTGAGAGTTCGACGACGTGAAGCAATTCTTTGAGTGCATCTTTTTGCGGAGCACTATCGTCGTGCAAAATCCAAAGCCATTCGGCTTGCGGTGCAGCATTGCGTTCGGCGAGCGCGATGGCTTTTGGCAAAGATGCGCCAGGTGCGGTGATGGCATTTGGATTTTCGGCATCACCGGTTTCAACAATGATCAGCTGATCTACGTTTTGCGATTTTGTAGCCGCAATTGTTTCATCAAGAAAGTCAGGTGAATTGTGACTAACGATTATTGCGGTGACGAAAGTTTTCATTATGATCGGCTACCGCCGAAAATTACGCGCGCTTTTTTAGCTTGCGACGTTCGCGCTCTGAAAGTCCGCCCCAGATTCCAAAACGCTCGTCGTTCTTTAGTGCGTACTCGAGGCACTGAGCCTTTACATCGCAACCGCCACAAATCTTTTTGGCTTCGCGAGTTGAGCCGCCCTTTTCTGGGAAGAAAGCTTCTGGGTCGGTCTGCGCACAGATTGCGTCTGCCTGCCAAGCCAGTGGGTCGTCGTCAAAGTCGTTGTAAGCACGAGAGACACCAAGAAGCAGTGGATCGACAAACCAGTTTTCTGGCACGTGACTGCGACTGTCCATAACTCATTTCCCCATCCTGAGCGCCTAGAAGCTAGCGCCCTTGAAACTTCCTTGCTTGTAATTACACCGGTGTAACTAGGTGCTTGTCAAGTTGAGAAATGGCAAGTTTCAGGGCTTGACTGAGGCTTAAACTCAGGGCATGACTATTTTGGTGACCGGCGGAGCGGGCTATATCGGCTCTCACGTGGTGCGTCTGCTGCAACAGCAGGGCAAGCGGGTCACCGTCATCGACAACCTCTCCTCCGGTAATCAGGCCAGAATCGGCGAATCTCATCTGGTCGAGCTTGACC
>JBFYJA010000133.1:0-3002 GCA_041311675.1 Micrococcales bacterium
GCTGGTAGTCGAGGCGGTCAATAAGTTCTGCGTGCCCGATCTCACCGATCTTCACCAGCCGAGCAAATTTCGAGATCTTGACGCGATTAGCGTGCACAACGGCACCAGTAAAGGTCAGATTCGTATCGGCGGTGCTGTCGCGATAGAGGCTCAGGACTGTGTATCCCAGGGCCTCCTGAGTTTCACCTTGCACGGGTGTTCCGAGCCACTGGCTTACATCCGGTGCGTGGATATCGGAAATACTCAGCTCGAGCTGTTCTTCGGCGGCGGCAATTAGGCGGCGTTGAATTGGTCCTTCCGACTGGAAAACCATGACCTGCGCACCATTAGCCGGACGCTTGTATCGAACCTCAACCAGTCCAGGGATTTCGCTGTCGTATTCAACCTGGAACGATGGCAAACCTGGGATCTGGACCGAGACAACGACCGAAAGCGAAATTCCTGATGTTGTGTGCACCAGACCGTCATCGTTCAACCACTCTAAGAATGCGCGATATTCATACTTAGAACCGAGATCCACTTCGTGATCGACGAAATAGTTCTGGTTGGCAGGAAGTGTCAGCCAGTGATCTGATGTCGGGTTTGTGCCTAGAGGGTGGTTGGCAGCCGATTTCGCTATGCGCAGAGTGGCGCCACTCTTAGGTTGTGCCCAGGAAAGCGTTACGACTCCGTTGCCAACCTTCGCAGTGAAGTCTTCAACTTCATCGACTCGCCGAGCGCGCGCCCATAGGTGACCGACCGCGTTAGGCGCAGAAAATTCGAAGATTGTGAAAAAGACTGCGTCGACGTCTCGGATCACAAGAGTGTTCTTTTGCGTGATGGCAACTTGCTGACCCAGTGAAAGTTCAAGCGGATACTCTTCGGGATCGGCGACCACGACGTAGACACTGCCCGCGGTGGCCTCCGGCCAGCTGAGTAGTGTCTCGCCAGAGACTCGCTGCGCCTGTGCTAGTTGATTGCGAAAGTCCGACTTGGAGTAATCAACTTGGAGAAATTCTCGCCCGTCGAATACTGGTTCTGGTTCTGGTTCTGGTTCTGGTTCTGGGTCAACTTGCACCTCAGGGGCAGGTTCTTTATCTGAGACTTCCGGCTCAACATTCGTTGCTTGGGCATCGACCTGGACTTCGGATTCAGCTACGGGAGCAAGCATCGCCTCCGGCGTCGCAAGTTCTTGTGGATCCTCGAGCGGTTCAAGATTTTGAAGTGGTTCGGGGGCAGTCTCGGGCAAAACCTCCTCAAGCGCAGTGTTTGACGCGCTCTCGACTACTTCTGTGGCGTCAGCTTGTCGCTTTATTTGCTCGATCAGATCCCAAACCAAGTCGATTTGCGCGTCATCTGCTAAAACGTCAGAGGCATCAAAGTGGGCGCGGACATCCGCCTTAGCGACAAAATCAAATGCACCTTGAATAACCTTGAAGAAGTCTTGGGGAAGCTCGATGCCCATGGCTTTGGCTGCCAGCTTCAAATCGCGAATTGTTACCAATTGTCCCCCCAGAGCGCCAACGCCTTACGCCTAGTATATAAGTGCAGTGGGGTTGGGCATATCTGAATTTAGGGGAGCTAATGGCAAGGCTTGAGTTTGGCGTGCCAGTGCCTCTTGATGGCCAAGTCTGGTTTCTCACGTTAAAGGGCCTAAGCGTTCAGCAGGACGTCCTTATCCACTTAGGGGATCGTGCGATAAATGCATCAAGTGGTCAACTTAAGCACTCTGGCATTGACTCTGTCTGGCAACTAAACGCAGATGCCACTATTTTCCACATTGACCTGAACCAGGTTTCTCAATCTGAGCCGGTTCAATTTTCCATCGTGGCTCGCGAAAGTGCCTTTGTAAGCTGGTCGCTTCGCAATCCTCTGGGCGCCGAATACCAGATTGATGGGCTAGAAATTTCCCGCGGAGCAGAACTCGAGATCCTCGAACTTCGGAAAAACTCGGAGACCGGAGCGGAGGTCATCGCCCGTAATCAGCTCCCCTCAAGCGAGCATGACTCTGCAATAGATAACAGGCTTCCACAGCTAGTTCGAGAGTCGCAGGCGATTGCCAAGAGCCTTGGTTTGGGGTCTGGCTTCGACAGCGTCGTGGGAATCGTCGATACCACTGCTTCAATGCGCGAACAGCTCAACAATGGAACGCTGCACAAGGTGCTGGAGGCTATTCGAGGCATCTCAAGTTCGATCACCATGTCGCCTTTTCAGCTGTTCTTTGCCGGTATTCCGACACCAGCTGAAGTTTGGACAACCACTGACATCCCTTCACTTGCCACCGGCTATTCATCGCGCTTTGACAAGAATTACATCCAAATTCCGCCGCTTCTCGAACTGGTTCCAGACACATTGGCAGGTGTTCAAGAGAATTCATTGGTTTATGTGGTGTCCGATTGCTGGTTCTATGTGAGTCAGAGGACTATCCAGCTGCTCGAAACGAAGGGGTGCCAGCTTGTTCTTGTTCAACTTCTCGAAACCAGTTCTGACTACCACAAGATCAAGTTTTCACACGCTCAGGTTGCGACACGACCGCTCATAGGTTTTACGGCTCAGACTCCAGTGCCGAGAGTGCTGCAGGGCTTGGCGGTTGGCGAAGGTCTCGGTTAGGCCTCAGGCGCTGCAACGAAGCCAGTAAATGGAGCCTTCGGCAACGTCCCAAGCTGGAATGTGGTCAGGGCTTTTGCCAAGAGGGGCGAGGACAATTCAACGCGAACGCTGATGATGTCAAGTCGTCGAGACACCGGAATGATGGCTGGATCGGTCGGAATCTGGCGCACATCGGAATCTAGGGATACGCGCGCATCTGAGAGGACGAACGAGAGTGCCAAATCGGTGCGGGTGCCCCAGGCTACATCTGCCGCATCCGATAATAAAGCGTTTGGAAGCACGGCGCTGCCAGTTGCAATTGGCCTAAGGAATTCGCTGCATTCGAGCTGCTGCTCGACCGGCATGTTCAAAATGGATAGCGGCCAACTCGAGTAGTTTGTGTCAGCCGTAGCGAGCTCTTGAAGTCCGCGAAC
>JBFYJA010000134.1:0-2993 GCA_041311675.1 Micrococcales bacterium
GGGTAACACCCACCCGGGGAAACCCGCGAGAAAGTGCAACAGAGAGCAAACCGCCACGTAAGTGGTAAGGCTGAAACGGTGGTGTAAGAGACCACCAGCAGGGCGTGTGAGCGCTTTGGCTAGGTAAACCTCACCTGGAGCAAGACCAGATAGAGTGCGCATAAATCGGCTCGATTTAGCACTCGGGTAGGTTGCTTGAGGCTGTCGGTAACGACAGCCCTAGATAGATGATCGTCACCCGCAAGGGGACAAAACCCGGCGTATCGGCCGACCCGTCCAATTACTCCTTGTGAGCGAGGCGATAAGCCAGTCGGGCAGCGCCAAGAATTCCCGCGTTGTTGCGCATTTCTGCTGGAACAATTTCGCAATCAATATCCAGAAGCGGCAAGAAGTTCTTGTGCTCTTTCGACACTCCGCCGCCGACGATGATCAGGTCAGGCGAAAATAGTCGCTGCAAAGTTGAGTAGTACTTCTGTAAGCGTTCTGCCCATTCTTCCCAGCTTAAGTTTTCGCGCTCCTTAGCTGAAAACGCTGCCTTAGTTTCGTAGTCAACGCCGTCAATTTCCAAATGACCAAGCTCCGCATTTGGAACGAGCTTCTGATCATAGAAGATTGCCGTGCCAATGCCCGTGCCGAGTGTGGTCATAATGACAACTCCGCGCTCTGCCCGACCTGCACCAAATCTCATTTCTGCCAAACCTGCAGCGTCTGCATCATTCACAAGGTGCACATCGCGACCTAATGCTTTTGTGAAAGCGCGATCAGCATCAAAACCAATCCACTTCTTGGAAATGTTGGCGGCCGATTTAGTAACGCCGTGCTGAACGACGGCAGGGAAGCAGATGCCAATTGGAGTGTCTTTTTCCGCATCTGGAATACGTTTTACGAGGTCCTTCACCGTTGCGATGATGTCATCAGTAGAGCCTCCAGCTGGGGTCTCAACGCGAATGCGGTCACCAATCATTTCGCCGTTCTTCACATCAACGAGTGCACCCTTGATGCCGGTTCCGCCAATGTCGATTCCAATTGCAATTTTTGCCATGATTTCCTGATTTCTAGGGAAGGGTCAAAATGTCAGCACCAGATTCGGTGACTACGAGCGTATGTTCGAATTGGGCAGTGAGGCTTTTGTCGCGAGTGAGCACTGTCCAGTTGTCTGGCCACATGTCCCATTCATAGGTGCCGAGGGTGAGCATTGGCTCAATCGTGAAGACCATACCCACCTGCATCTCGGTGGCGTAATGCGGGGCGGCGTCATAGTGCGGAATGACTAGTCCGCTATGAAAAGCTTTACCAATGCCATGCCCGGTGAAATCCCTAACTACGCCGTAGCCAAAACGCTTTGCGTATGCCTCGATGGTGCGACCAATGATGTTTATTTGCCTACCGGGAGCCACTGCCGCGATTGCACGATTGAGTGATTCGCGAGTTCGCTCTACAAGTAATTTCACTTCTTCTTTAGCTTCGCCAACGATGAAGGTTTGATTACTGTCGCCATGGAATCCGTCTTTGTAGGCGGTGATGTCGATATTCACAATGTCACCCTCTTGTAAAACGGTGTCATCGGGGATGCCGTGGCAAATGACCTCATTGACAGACGTGCATATGGATTTCGGGAAACCGCGGTATTGAAGCGCTGAGGGGTAAGCATCATTCGCCACTAGGAATTCGTGGCCGATGCGATCGAGTTCATCTGTAGTGATGCCCGCCTGGCAAGCGCTTCCAACCAACGCAATTGCTTGAGCGGCAATTTTTCCAGCCGCTCTGATTTTTTCAACCTCCGCTGGTCCCCAAATGTCACCTTCGGTGTACTTGGCTGGTGCTGGCTTTCCGACATATTCTGGGCGAACAATGTGCTTTGGCACTGCACGAAGAGGTGTCACGACACCAGGTGTCAAAAGACCAGTCTTGGCGTCGCGAGGCATGGCTCTAGTCTAAGAGTGTGATGAAGAGATGACCGACAGCGAAACCGAATACTGGTACAACACAAAGACCAATCTGGTTGAGGTTGGCAGGAAATCATTCGCGGTTTATCGAATTGGCCCATTCAAGTCGCGCACTGAGGCTGAGCAAGCGCTAAAAATTGTGGCTTCTAAATCAAAGGAATGGAAAGAAGACGATGATCGAGACGATCAGTATTCGAATGATTCACTTTGATTAGGAAATTCACCGCTCGCTACATCGTCAACGTATTTCTTTGTAGCGCTGAGTAGTTGTTCTCGAAGATCTAGATACTGACGAACAAATTTACGTGGCTTAGCTGGGCTCATACCGGCAAAGTCGGTCCACACCAGGATTTGACCATCCGTGCCATTACCAGCGCCAATGCCGATAGTTGGGATAGAAAGTTGCTTGGTAACTGAAGTAGCTAATTCAGCGGGAACCAATTCGAGGACGACAGCAAAGGCTCCAGCTTCTTGCACTGCAAGGGCGTCGGCCATCAACTGATCGGCCGCATCTCCACGACCTTGGACCTTGAAGCCACCTAGCGCATGAACACTCTGTGGAGTAAATCCAATGTGACCGACAACTGGAATTCCTGCTTCTACGATCGCAGTGATTTGTGGCTTGCTTCGAACTCCGCCTTCGAGTTTCACAGCTTCGGCGCCAGTTTCCTTCATGATTCGAATGGCGTTGCGCACTGCGTCTTCTACTGATGCTTCATAGCTACCGAAAGGCATATCGACCACAACCAAGGAATTCTTCACCGACTTTGCGACCGCGCGACCTAAGTAAATGATTTCATCAAGAGTCATGGCTAAAACGCTGTCGTGACCTAGGTGATTCTCAGCACCGGAGTCACCAACCAATATCAAAACGATACCGGCTTCGTCAAAAGTAGCTGCCGTTAACTCGTCATAAGAAGTTAGGCAGGCAAATTTTTTACCAGAATCTTTGAATTCTTGAATGTGAGAGATGCGCGGAATCTTTGCCATAGTTAGTTGCGCTTCCAGGCATCCACTTCGATTTCGACAAGCATGGCTGGGTTAATG
>JBFYJA010000023.1:0-9442 GCA_041311675.1 Micrococcales bacterium
CGGTAACCCCGTGTTTTGCAGCCAGACCACTTCGCGGATGTACGAGACCGACGTAACCGTTAGGTATCGCAATGGCCACACCGGTACCTACAGTCCTGCGTTCACCTGGTGGAATTGTCAAATCTTCATTACTTCGAAGGTCGGCTCCGGCATCACCAGGGTGCGCATAACTAGGCTCTTCGCCAAGAGTTACTAGTAGTACTGGTAGGTCATTCATCAAAAATTGAGCGTAGTCTAAATTCATGGCTTTAGAGCAAAAAACCCTTTACCGTGAATGGCAATACCCGAGAGCAGCTTCGTTTCTCCCAGTTCTTCTTTTCGTACCGGCAGTTTGGCTTGTTGGGGCACCACTCCAAACAGATGCAGGATTATACGTCGGCATAGTTTTGGCTTTACTTACCAGTGCGCTGAAACTGAAAGCCGCAAAGAGTATCGAAGTTAATCAAGACAACTTAATTCTGGGTGATGCTGTCCTGCCAAGAAAAGTCCTTGGAAGCATTACCAAAATTGAAAAGGAAGATCAATTCTTTGAGCGAGGCGCCGGGTTGGACTCTCGCGCCTTTGTTTTTTTGAAATATGGGCTACCAGAAATGGTAAAAATCGAAGTTGCGGACGCTAAAGATCCAACACCCTACTTGCTGGTCTCTACGCGATCAGCCGAAAAATTAATGTCTGTTTTGCGCTAGGCGCATTCAACACAAACTTCTCCGTGCTTACCCTTTTTCGGAGCGAGCATAGAGCGATGCTTCACGATGAAGCACTCAGAGCATGTGAACTCGTCTGTTTGCGGTGGAACAACAACTACATCTAGGTCTTCACTGACTACATCAGGAAGTGAAAAGTCACCGTGATCGGCCTCGTCAACGTCAACAGTGCCACCAGTCTTCGCTGGAATGCGCTCCTTGATTGCGTCTAATGACTCAGCTTCGTCATCATTTTTACGCGGGGCATCGTAATCGGTTGCCATGCCTACCTCTCGTTACAAACCTTCAAGCGTGCATAGTTTGCAACTAAAAACGACATAATGCAAACAAGCAACGCCGAGTCTAGCCAAATGATTCGAAAATCACGCACTCACCCGCTGAAATCCGCGGATTCTCCTACCCTCAGTGTCAAAATGGCTTAGAAATAAGGAGTGACCCATGGATGACTTGAGAATTAGCAGCGCGGATGGCGAGCATCTGATTCTGGAATCTCAAGACGGTGCAAGACACAGGCTGCTAATTGATGACAGTCTTCGAACCGCAATCCGCAACACCACGGTCAATCGATCTTCAGAGATAAAACTTTCACCGCGTGAAATTCAATCCGCCATCCGCAGTGGTGAATCCGTTGAACAACTGCTGACGCGCAGTGGCGATCCCCAAGATTACATCGAGAAGTTCGCGCAGCCGGTGCTGGATGAACTAACACATGTTTTGACCTCCGCACTTGGTGTGCGTATCTCAGTTGCCGGTGATCGCTACACCGAAGTTAGTCAAACCGAGTTTGGCGAAATTATTGGATCTCGATTGCATGCCAGCGGTGTAAGCGAGTTCACTTGGTCAACCTTCAAAGATGAAAATCACTCCTGGCGAATCCTGGTGAAGTATTCACTGAACAATACGGCTCAAGTAGGCATTTGGTCTTTCGACATTAAGAAATTCTTACTTTCGCCGGAGAATGACAACGCCATTGCTTTGTCGACGCAAAATCAATTGACAGCACCTGCAAAGCTGAAACCTGTTGATGAGCCGACAATCTCCGACACCGCTGCGCTCCCGGAAACACAGAGACTCGAAACAGTCATTCCTATTGGTCGAGTGAGCGAACGCGCACAAATTGACAAGCCCGCTGTCGAAGAAAAAGTAGCCGAGTCAAAGGATCTATTAGACGCCTTGAAGAAAAAGCGTGAAGAGCGCGCGGCGGAAAACTTGGCTACGCAAACTATTGAGGTTGTCGGGGCGGAAACATCGACGAGCGAAGCTGTAGACGAAAGACCCGAACCAACCCCTGCTCCGGTTCGACGAACAGGCCGTCCGAGCATCCCCAGCTTCGATGAAATCGTTCAGGGCACCAAGAGCGACGACGAATAGGCTCCAAATCTAAGAATTGGCACACTGATTTCCTGGTCAGTGATTCCCCCGTGTTGCCCAATCATTTGCATGCTTGCTGGTTTTGCAAACGAACGGTGATAGCAGGCTCTACCAGGCTTCGACAACACCACATAATCCGGCAATACATGGCGATCCGAAAATATGTCTGAACTGTAGAGGCCACTTTCAACCAACTCCGAAATGGTGTGCACCGAAGCAACATTTCCCAGAAATGCATTCAAGGCTACTTTGTTGCTTTTGCTATCGGCTGCTTCATCGAAATATAGGAACGTGGCTCTAGGGTCTCCGCCCACATCAAGCAACCCGGTCAAGTCTTCACACTCATCTAGATAAATGTGCTTGTCGCTAGGCACATCAACGATTCCATGATCGGCAGTCAACACCACCCCACGATTACTGGCCAACCCACGAACTAACTTTTGCACTTGCGCGTCAATCAATTCGAGCCGTTCTATCCACTTTGGCGACTGATATCCAAATTTGTGTGCAGTTTGATCAAGTTCGGGAACGTATAAGTAGACAACCTGACCTACAGAACCATTCAATTCATCAAGAGCTTTATTGAATCTGTCCTCAATATCAGTTTCGCCAACGAAGCGTGCTGATCCAAAGGTTGCCTGACTAAAAGCCGATTCGCGATATTCGGGACGGCTAATTACGACAGTTCTAGATTGAATCTCTCCCGGTATGTTTCTTTTCAGGTAGCTACCCAGAGTGTGAGATTCGAGTCCAGTTAACAGATTGACCGATTCATTTGTTCTTCTGTCGAAAATGCGATAACCAATGAATCCATGCTCCCCTGACGAAACCCCCGTCGCTAGAGAGACCAATGAAGCTGCAGTAGTGCTGGGGAAACCGCAATACCCTTTCGCTTGCTTTGACATGTATTTCTTCAAAAATGGTGCATGCCCTGAATACTGCGAAAGATTTTGCCAACCGAGGCCATCCACCATGATGACCAGGCTGCTTTTTACTTTTGGGAAATTCATCGGATTTGAATTGCCATCAACTGATTCGATGGCGCTACAAAACACATCTCTCAGGTTCCCGAAAGCCTGTGGTAACGCGGGTAGCATCGTAGGCATCCACAAATTCTGCCACAGCACCGAGAGAGCATGAGCGAAAAAGAACGCCCCGACGAGAAGATCATCGATATTGATCTCTCAAATGAGATGCAGGAATCGTTCCTCGAATACAGCTACTCGGTAATTTATGCTCGCGCACTCCCTGACGCCCGTGACGGCTTGAAGCCTGTACATAGGCGCATCATCTACCAGATGGGCGAAATGGGGCTGCGCCCAGATCGTGGACATGTTAAATCCGCGCGTGTTACCGGCGAAGTAATGGGTAAGTTACACCCGCACGGTGATGCGGCCATATATGACGCTCTAGTTCGCATGGCTCAGCCATTCAGCTTAAGAGTTCCACTGATCGACGGACACGGTAACTTTGGCAGTCTCGACGATGGGCCTGCTGCGGCTCGATACACAGAGGCTCGCCTTTCAACGGCATCGATGCTTATGAATGAGGGACTTGACGAGGATGTAGTTGATTTCAAACCAAACTACGACGCGCAACTAACTGAGCCTGAAGTACTGCCAGCCGCTTTCCCTAACTTGCTAGTAAACGGTTCCGCCGGTATTGCAGTTGGCATGGCAACTAACATGCCGCCTCACAACCTAAAAGAAGTGATTGCCGGAGCCCGCCATCTATTGGCAAATCCAGATGCCACGGTCAAACAGCTGATGAAATTCATCCCAGGCCCAGACCTTCCTAACGGAGGCATAATTATGGGCTTAGATGGCGTGAAGGAAGCGTACGAAACAGGTAAGGGTTCTTTCAAGACTCGTGCTCGAGTCTCGGTTGAATCTGTATCTCAGCGCAAGCTTGGATTAGTAGTCACCGAATTGCCTTATCTAGTCGGCCCTGAAAAAGTTATCGAACGCATCAAGGACGGCGTCAACTCTAAAAAACTGCAGGGCATTTCTGATGTAACCGACTTAACTGATCGCACCAACGGTCTAAAACTCGTGATTGAACTCAAGACAGGTTTTGATCCTCAGGTAGTTCTCGACCTGCTATATCGCTTCACCCCTATGGAAGATTCATTCGGAATCAACAATGTGGCATTGGTAAAGGGACGTCCTGCGACCCTTGGGCTTAGAGAAATGCTTCAGGTATATCTAGATCACAGGCTAGATGTCACTAAGCGCCGCACGGCTAATCGTCTCGGTAAACGCGAGGCGCGCCTACATTTGGTCGAAGGCTTGCTGATTGCAACCCTAAACATCGATGAAGTCATCCAGGTGATTCGTACCAGCGACGAAGTAGACGAGGCTCGTACCAAACTACGTAAAGTATTTGACCTCAGCGAACTTCAAGCTGAATACATCCTGGAACTCCGTTTGCGCCGACTCACCAAGTTCTCGCAAATTGAACTTGAAACAGAAAAGGCTCAACTTCTTGCAGACATCAAGGAGTTGAAACGAATCCTTGGAAGTCAGGAAGTTCTGCAATCATTAGTTTCCGACGAACTTGCCGAAGTTGCAGAAAAGTATGGCGAACCGCGTCGCACCACTTTGATCACCGATTTTGAGGAAGTCAAGCCAGTTGCCGCTGCTAAGGTTGCTGGGCTCGACGCGCAGCTTGCCGATGGACCTACCATCGTTCGTGTTACCACATCAGGAATGATTACTCGTCTCGACTCTGACGAACTTTCAGAAATAGTTGGCTCCAAACGCAAGCGTCATGATGCAATCTCCGACAAATTCAAAGCAACCACTAGAAGTGACATCGGGTTTGTCACTAGTGCGGGTCGCATTATTCGAGTGCACGCTTCGGACATTCCAGCAGTAAGCGATCCGACTGATCTAGCGGGTGGCGCGAAAGCCACCGACTTCCTAGGTCTAGCCAAAAAGGAACGTCTGTTGCATGCTTTCGTTCTAGACGACAACGCCAAACTTGCCATTGGAACAAAGCGAGGCGTAGTCAAGCGATTGAGTAACGACTGGCCAACCAAGCACGAATTCGAGATCATCGCGCTAAAGCCTGGTGATGAGGTAATTGGTGCATGCCAGGGTGACTACTCCAAGGAATATGTATTCGTAACCTCTGATGCACAATTGCTACGTTTTAACGCCGACTCGGTACGACCGACAGGACGAGGTGCGGCGGGGATCTCAGGCATGAGCCTAGGTAAGGATGCTGAAGCTATCTTCTTTGGCTGCACTGGCCCTGATGCCATTGTGGTTACCGCTGCCAATAATTCAGACGCTCTTCCTGGCACCGACCCTGGCTCTGCCAAGGCTAGTGAACTTGCCGAATTCCCAAGCAAGGGACGATCAACTAGCGGAGTGCGCGCTCAGAAGTTTATTCGCAACGAGGACCAGCTGTACTTTGCCTGGGTTGGCCCTGCCGATGCATTAGCTGCCACCAGCGACGGCAAACCAATAGAGCTGAATCTTGAATTGGCGAAGCGAGACGCCAGCGGAACCAAGATTGACTCTGCCCTCGGAGGTCTAGGGACTAAGTAGTTTTACGCGTCGATGCGATCGCGTTCGAAACTGTCTGCAGAATCGATAATGAAGTCGCGACGTGGAGCAACTTCGTTACCCATGAGTAGCTCGAAAATCTTTTCGCTGTTCTCAGCGTCCTCGATTCTTACCCTTCTAAGCATGCGACGCGAGCGATCCATCGTAGTTTCCGCCAGTTGGTCTGCATCCATTTCACCAAGACCCTTATAGCGCTGAATTGGTTCCTTATAGCGCTTGCCGGTCTTCTCGAGCTTCAACAGCAAGGTTTCAAGCTCCTGCTGTGAATAGGTGTAAACCACTTCGTTTGCTTTAGATCCAGCGTTGATGATTTCCACTCGGTGTAGCGGTGGCACAGCTGCGAAAACTCGGCCATCCTCAAGTAGTGGCTTCATGTAGCGATGTATAAGCGTTAGCAGCAAAGTACGAATGTGAGCGCCATCAACATCCGCATCGCTCATCAAAATGATTTTTCCGTACCTAGCCAATTCAAGTTCAAAGCTACGACCCGAACCAGCACCAATAACTTGGATAATCGATGCGCACTCTGCGTTGGAGAGCATGTCAGATACCGAAGATTTCTGCACGTTGAGAATCTTGCCTCGAATCGGCAATAGTGCCTGGTACTCGCTGTTGCGGGCCAGTTTGGCTGTTCCCAACGCGGAATCACCCTCAACGATGAACAACTCGGAAATGCCTGTCTCTTGCGTTCGGCAATCCACTAGTTTGCTTGGCAAGGATGAAGATTCAAGTGCGTTCTTCCTGCGCTGAGTTTCCTTGTGAGCACGAGCAGACACACGAGATTTCATCTCGGCAACGATCTTTTCCATCAACAAAGCAGATTGAGCTTTGTCATCACGTTTGCTGCTAGCAAATCGATCATTCAGCGCCTTGCTCACTACGTTAGCCACGATGTTCTTTACCGCCGGTGTTCCAAGCACCTCTTTGGTTTGTCCTTCGAACTGCGGCTCAGCCAAACGAACTGTCACCACGGCGGTAAGACCAGTAAGAATGTCTTCTTTCTCGACCTTGTCATTGCCGACCTTAAGCTTGCGAGCATTGGTATCAATTTGCGCACGAAGGGTCTTCAGCAGTGCCTGCTCGAAACCGGCGATGTGAGTGCCACCTTTAGGTGTCGCGATGATGTTAACGAATGACTTAACCTCGGTGTCGTAACCGTTCCCCCATCGAACAGCAACATCAACTTCGCAACTTCGGGAGACTTCACGACTAACCATGTCACCCGATTCATCGAGCACTGGAATGGTTTCAGTGAATTCACCAGTACCCGAAAGACGCCAGGTCGCAGTGAGGTTAGCATCCTTGGCTAGGTAATTTGCAAATTCAACAATGCCGCCGACGAATTTGAAATCCTGCTTTTCGACAATGTCACCGCGCTGATCTTCGATATGAATACCAAGACCAGGCACAAGAAATGCGGTTTGGCGAGCTCGATTGAAAAGGTCTTCCAAACTGAAGTTCGCATCTTTAATGAAAATCTGCGGGTCAGCCCAATAGCGCACTCTAGTACCGGTTACGTTTTTACCAACCTTGCCAACTTCTCGCAGGATGCTGCCATCCTCAAAGGGCTTGAACTTATTGTTAGGTTTTACACCCTTGGCGTCGTCGAACACCCCAGGCTCACCTCGACGGAATGACATGGCGTAGGTCTTTCCATCACGATCAACTTCAACGTCTAGACGTTCCGAAAGTGCATTAACTACCGAGGCACCAACACCATGCAAACCGCCTGAGGCGGCATATGAACCAGAACCGAATTTGCCACCGGCGTGCAGCTTGGTAAAAACCACCTCGACACCACTTAAACCAGTTTTCGGCTCGATGTCTACGGGGATACCTCGAGCCTTATCACGAACCTCAACGCTGCCGTCGTCGTGCAGAACAATACCAATGTCATCACCATGCCCAGCTAGAGCCTCGTCTACAGAGTTATCGATGATTTCCCAAAGACAGTGCATCAAGCCGCGTGAATCGGTTGAACCGATGTACATACCAGGACGCTTGCGTACGGCTTCAAGCCCCTCGAGAACCGAGAGATGGCGGGCTGAATATTCGCTCTTTGACACCCCGTAATGTTACCCGCGAGGCCAATAAATGCTTGGAATTTACACGGGACAGAAATACTGAACTTCGCAGTTAGCGAAATACCCCGACATGCAACCAATATTGTCGTCTTGGTGTGTTGAGATAGATGCACCGAAGGGAAATGCAATGCAAATGGAAACAGAACAGACCGAAGATCAAACTCAGGTCAACGAATTGACCGCAACGGATCGTTGTGACGAATGTGGCGCACAGGCTTACATTCGTGTTGAGTTGGCTTCAGGTGAATTATTGTTCTGTGGTCACCACGGCAATGAGAAACGCGAGGCACTAGAACCAATCGCGATTTCTTGGCACGACGAAACCGAGAAGTTACTTTCGCGTTAGTCTTTAGCTTGCTCTGCGGCTAAAGTTCTAGCAGCAGTTGCCAACGCTTCAATTTCATCAAGCTTCTTCGCATGTACTGCAATTCTCGATTCGGCTCCCCTTGCCTTCTCGATTATCTCGTCTGCCAACCAGGTGTTTTTTGCCAACAGCGGACCGTGCAAGAGAGAGCCGATCAAATTTCCCTGACGGGAAATAGCTTCTAGGGCAAGGTCGGAGTTTAAATACCCAAAAATTTCGTGACCTTCTAATTCGGTCACAACAAATTTGGAAACTCTCGTTGTTCTCTCAATAGTTGAAGGGAGACCATCGAGCAGACCGTGCAGGGCGGCAAATCCACTTGAGATAGCCAGAATCTGAGTCCCCTGCTGCATCCAGTCTTGAATGGTTGGTATTAGACGCGCGAAATCGGAATAGATTTGACGCCAAGCAGCAGTCGAACCATGTCCGATCACGAGTATGTCAGGGCGAACCTCAGGAACTTGCCCCGGAAATAGCTGAAGCTTACGGCTTTCAAGACCACCCCACTGTATCCGTCGCTCGAGGACCAGAATGTTCCCGCCGTCCCCATTGAGGTCAAGATGACCTGGGAAGAGCTGCATCAAGGAAATCATCGTTCTACCTCGTCTGGGCTAGTGAAGCCTAAGTGTCGGCGAAGGCGACGCATTGCGTCGGCAGAGAAAACGACTGTGCGCAAGCCAGAATTCGGAGCTGGTAACTGCATGAACTTTTCAATTGCAGCAAATAGATCAGGCTCTACAGAATCGATGCTGACACCTTCATAAGCAAGACGCAGACCTAATTCCGCGTAGTTGTAGCCGCTAATCATGTCGACACGTTGAATTCGACTCATATCAACCGTCCACAACCATGAAGGGTCATGAACATCACGGCCTACGGCAATCATCAGCCTGTCGAGCGGAAGGTCCAAAAAATCAAGATTCAACTGGAAACTTGTTGGGTTCTGCACCAACACAAACTCCACTGGTTGCCCATTTATGTGCACTACTTCCCCACGAGCAAACACAGGCGGCAACTCGTCTAGAACTTTCTCAGCAAGTACTAAATCGAATCTCTCCCCAAGCAATTCTTTGGCGGTTGCCAGAGCAGCAATCGCATCCAAAGCGTAATGTAAACCACGATTCGGGAGGTCAAAAATGGCTTCACGCTCGCCAAGAGTAACTACACAGCGCTTTCCGTTCAGCGATTGAACCTCAGCGCTAACTCTCGGTCTATTCAATTTGTCGGTGTAGGTTGGTGCCACGCCCAGATCATCACCATCAAGTAACTGTGGGCTAATCCCGAACCAAACTTTTTCGCTAGTTGCAATATTTTGATTGATTAGCAAAATATTCTGATCATCAGCAT
>JBFYJA010000135.1:0-2957 GCA_041311675.1 Micrococcales bacterium
GCTCCAGTTGCAGCTCCGGCTCCAGTTGCAGCTCCGGCTCCAGTTGCAGCTCCGGCTCCAGTTGCAGCTCCGGCTCCAGTTGCAGCTCCGGCTCCTGTATCTGCTCCTATATCAAGCAACAGCGACGCAGGTTATGTGACTCCATTGGTTCGCAAGCTCGCCAACGAAAACGGAATTGATCTTCACAATGTGAATGGCACCGGTGTGGGTGGACGAATCCGCAAGGAAGATGTTTTGGCTGCCAGCAGCGGCGCACCTGCAGCTCCTGCATTTGCGGCACCGGTTGCAGCACCAATCGTGACCTCTGCACCACATGTTGCTGCTGCTGCGTCAAACCTTCGCGGCACCACCGAGCCAATGTCTAGACTTCGCAAGGTTCTTGCAGAACGCGCAGTTGCGTCAATGCAGTCAACTGCTCAGTTGACCACAGTGGTAGAAGTTGACGTGACTCGCATCGCTAACCTACGTGCAGCCGTGCAGCCAGCTTTTGTTGCTGCAACCGGCGGCAAGCTGAACTTCATGCCTTTCTTTGCTCTGGCAGCTGCAGAAGCATTGCGCGCTCACCCGAAGTTGAACGCAACTATCGATAGTGAAAACATCGTTTACCACCCGACAGAAAACATCAGCTTCGCTGTTGACACCGAGAAGGGTTTGCTAACACCGGTTATCCGAGATGCAGCTTCTCTAAACATCGCGCAAATTGCTGGTCAAATTGCTGACCTTGCAGCACGTACTCGCAATAACCAACTCAAGCCAGATGAACTTGGTGGCGGAACATTCACGTTGACTAACACCGGATCACGAGGTGCATTGTTCGACACCCCAGTTGTATTCCTACCTCAAGTTGCAATCCTGGGAACTGGTGTAGTCACTAAGCGTCCAGTAGTAGTACCTGGCGCAGATGGACAAGACACCATTGCGATTCGTAGCATGGTTTACCTTGCGCTCTCATACGATCACCGTTTGGTGGACGGAGCAGATGCAAGTCGCTTCCTAGTTGATGTAAAGGCTCGCCTAGAAGAGGCGAACTTCACCGCTAACTTAGGAATCTAAGCAAGCTACCCGAATTGACCCTCATCTATTTGGTGGGGGTCAATTTTTTTATTGTTTGAACTCCATTGCTGTCGACTAGCACTAACAGTCCATTCCATTTGTGATCACGACAGGTTGCGACAGTCTTGTACTGGGACAAGTTCCCTAGCGAATAAACGAGGACGTTGGCAAACTGCCAGTCACCATATTTTTCTATCGGCAAGCCGGCTACTAGTGGGCTGCAAGTGATGCTAACCGGATGAGGATTTTGCACTTCGGACGGCTGCTTGAACAAAAACGGCCAACTCACTGCGCCCACTAGTACCGTTCCCCCAACTAACCAAGGTAGATAATTTGAGTGCCTTTGTTCTGTTTCGAGAGCTAGAGCTACGCGCTTTGCACCTACCCGTATCGGACTCACCATGAGTCCTTGATCCTGGATCTCCTGCAACTCCCGATACCAGTTCGTGAAGAGTCCGGAGTAGCGATGAGGATGGGCTACTCCAAGTTCATTGAGGATACTTTTCAAAGACATGCCTCTAGCCAAACTGGGATTCGTGTATTCGATTCATTGAATCGAGAATCTGGGGAATAATCCGCGGTTGTCGCGATTTAAACTAGAACAATGCCAGCATTTGAAGTAATCGGGTTATCCCCTGACTTCGTAGACTACGAAGCCGCTTGGCAACTTCAACGTAAAGTGCACGAGCAGGTTGCTCATGGCACTCAATCGGACACTGTCCTGCTCCTAGAACACTCATCCGTTTTCACTGCGGGAAAGAGAACTGAACCGGATGAACGCCCAATGGACGGCACGCCGGTTATCGACGTCGACCGCGGCGGCAAGATCACATGGCATGGGCCTGGGCAATTAGTTGGCTATCCAATCATGAAACTTCCGGAGCCAATTGATGTGGTTGGTTACGTCAGGTGGCTTGAGCAGGTTTTGATCGATTCGATAGCAGAATTTGGTGTTATCGGCGAGCGTGTTGGCGGTCGCAGTGGTGTCTGGGTAAACGTGAATGGCAACTTTGAAAAGGTTGCTGCGATTGGAATACGTGTCGCAGAAAAAGTCACAATGCACGGTTTCGCATTGAACTGCAACAATTCACTAGACCCTTATGAGACGATAATTGCGTGCGGTATCCGCGATGCGAAGACCACAACACTTTCACTGCTAACGGGAAAGAACATAACGCCGGTAATGGCCGCAGAAGCAGTGCAAAAACACCTCGGTGAGATTGAAATGAGACGATGAACGAGAAACCAGAACGCAAGCTTCTTCGTCTCGAGGTGCGCAATGCTTCTGTACCAATTGAGAAAAAGCCGGAATGGATTAAGACCACTGCGAAGATGGGTCCTGAATACAAGGCGTTACAATCGCTGGTTAAAACAGAGGGGCTTCACACTGTTTGCCAAGAGGCCGGCTGTCCGAACATCTTCGAATGCTGGGAAGATCGGGAGGCTACTTTCCTAATTGGTGGCTCCCAGTGCACTCGTCGCTGCGATTTCTGCCAAATTGACACGGGTAAACCAGCAGATTTAGACACAGATGAACCACGTCGCGTTGGTGAATCCGTCAAATCGATGCAACTTCGTTATGCCACAGTTACCGGTGTTGCCCGAGACGACCTCGAAGATGAGGGAAGCTGGCTTTACGCAGAGACGATTCGCCAAATTCATCAGCAATCCCCTGGCACCGGTGTGGAAATTCTTGTGCCCGACTTCTCTGGCAATCCGGAACATCTGCAAAAAGTGTTCGATGCAGCTCCTGAAGTATTTGCTCACAATGTTGAAACAGTTCCACGTATTTTTAAGCAAATCCGACCGGCTTTCCGATACGAGCGCTCTCTTGATGTGATTACCCAGGGTCGAACTGAAGGTTTAGTCACTAAATCGAACCTGATTCTCGGCATGGGTGAAAC
>JBFYJA010000136.1:0-2956 GCA_041311675.1 Micrococcales bacterium
TTTCAGGATCGACCACCACGAATGAGTTCTGCGACCAGCCCCAGCGGCTAACGCCACCTTCTTCCAGTGCCATATTCCAGTACATGTAACCGGTGGCACCATTTTCAAAGTAGTGCTTCATCAAGTGCCAGGCGTGACGAGCAAATCGCCAGTCATTCTTACCATCGCCGCACTGCTGCTCTGATTGATAAATGCGCAGTTCAGGCAGTGCTCGATGAATGTAACGAGTTGCTTCCTTGCCGCCCCACTGAACGCCAACACCCTTGATGTACTTTCCAGCTTCAGGGTCTGCAATCACACTGAGCGTCATGTTTTCGTCAGGTCGCTCTTGCGTGCCGAAGAAAATCTCAACACCGCGCTTGTCCATCTCTGGCCCTAGGTGCTTGATGAACTTGGCCAAACCTTCAGGAGACCAGATACAGCTTGGGAAAACCTGCGGTGAATTGAACTCGTTCTGCGGCATAACCATTGAAATCGCGATGCCGGCAGCTCTGTAGGCGTCGATGAACTTGCCGAAATAACGGGCATAGGCATCGAGGTAACGGTCTTCGAGAATGAAGTTGTCCACTCCCTCGGTTTGCACCTGATCTTCGCGAAGACCATTGGTTGCCGCGCCCGTGTTGAACGCTGGGTTGGGAAGCGCACCAGCGTAGTGCTTGTTGACCTTCATCCAGGTTGGTGGGCTCCACGGTGATGCCCACAGAGCTAGCTTCGGCTGATACTTCTTTGCTTCCTTGATAAACGGAATCAAAGTCTCTTCATCGTTAGCAATCGAGAAGTGCTCGAGTGCAAAATCCCCATCGACCTCATCGTATGAATACCAGTCGCGAGAAAAATCATTTGCCGCCACCGGCATGCGGCAAAGCGCCAAATTCAAACCAGCGCCTGGCAAAAACAATTCACGCATCACTGTGTCGAAGTCGCTTGCAGAAAGTTTCTTTAGCGCCAACCAACCGTACTCGTTGAATGACCCGCCGAAACCTTCAACGGTTTGTGCGGTTTTGGAAGTGTCAATAAAAACACCAGGCATGCCAGGGATGCTACTAAAGGTAGGTGATTGTTGTTCAACCCAAGCAGCGTCCTGGTTTGTGCTAATCCATTTGATTTCTGACATTTGACTTTCCTGTTCCTGCATGCTTCTTTGGCTAACTTTATGCGCAAAGCTCTCGATTGTGGCGTAGCATCCAATAACTAACGAAAGTTCGGATGACCGTGACAAAAAAGCAAATTCCAATTGACCGTTCTCTACTGCCAGGACAACGCAGTGTTGTGAATATCGGTTATGTGGATGGTCGACCGCCCCTAGAGATATTTTCAACAGGCGACATTTTGCTGGAAGCACCCAATTGGAATCCCAGAACCGATGAACTACTGCTCAACGGCGATGGCAAGCTATGGACGCTTCCCGCCACCGGAGGCACATTAGTTCCTCTAGAAATCCCCGGTTTGCCGCTAGTGAATAATGACCATGTTCTGTCGTCAGACCCAGACTTCGTTTACGCCTCGGCCAACGACTATCACATTTATAAAGCCCGACTAGATGGCATCTCTCCCGCCCAGAGAGTAACTGAGGACGATGCACACATCGCCGAGCACCTTATGCATTTTCTACATGGGGTGAGTCCAGACGAAAGCACACTAGCTTTTGTAGCTCTCGGCTGGCCTGAAGCACCGGATTGGAGCACCCCGCCATCAGTACATGAAATTTTCACAGTGCCTACTGGGGGTGGGCCTGCGGTCAAACTAACTGAAACTATCGGTGAGATTGATGGTCCAGAATATTCTCCGGACGGTAAATGGATTTACGTCAATTCAGAGCACTTCTCTGGTGAACGTGGAAATGCACAAATATGCAGGATGCCGGCTGATGGTGGATCACTTGAACAGTTGACGTTCGATGAAAACGTGAATTGGTTCCCACACTTTGCACCAAATTCAGAACACGCAAACTATTTGAGTTTTCCTCCGGGCACCAAAGGTCATCCGGCCAATAAATCTGTGTCAATAAAAGTTATTGAAAAAGATTGGACTAAACCAGTCGCCAAATATAAATTCTTCGGAGGTCAAGGAAGTCTAAATGTGAATAGCTGGGCACCCGATGGCGAACGTTTTGCGTTTGTCAGCTATCCGATTGACTAATTACTGGTTTTCAAACCAGTCAGTGTCACCAATCAAAACAGTGTTGTTGGCAGGCACTGGAGAGTTTGCAGCCTTGAAGATTTCTTCGGCAAATTCTTCAACGTTGTAAAGCTTGCCAACTGCTTCTTTGCGAGATTCGATTGCACCTGGGTTCACGCGGTCTAAAAGTGTTGCGGTTACGGTTCCCTCGATCATGTCGCCTGAGACCACTACGAATTCAATTCCTTTTTCGGCGAGCGCGGGAATCTTGGCGCGAAGCGCATCCTCGCCTGCTCGCTTGCTCAGCGCAACCGGAAGGTACTCAGGCATGGTTGGTGCCTGGTGAATGAAGTGAGCCTGGTGGCTGGTGACAAAAACAATTCGTGACCCTTCGTGAAGCAGTGGCAACATGGTCTCAACCAGGTTGACCTGAGCGTCCACGTTCAAACGAGTTGCGTAGTCCTCACCCTTGCCAACTTCCATGCCACCGGAAGCGTTCAAAACTAAGAAGTCGAGGTGGTCGTAGGCGTTCTTGATGGCATCTCGGGCATCGCTAACGGTTTGGTAGTCGGTGAGGTCTGCCTTGAGCACGATTGCCTCACCGCCGCGAGCGCGAATCTCCTCGGCAACCTTGTTGGCGCGTACCTCTTTATCGCGGTAGTTGATGGCGACCTTGGCTCCGGCGTCAGCAAAAAGCTTGACGGTGGCGGCCCCGATGCCACGAGATGAACCTGAGACGAATACTGATTTTCCGGCGAGATTGTTAGCGCTCATACGTAAAAGAGTAATTCATCTAGGCGGTAATCTTGTTTCCAGAGCCTCATCGTCGAGGGCTAAC
>JBFYJA010000137.1:0-2943 GCA_041311675.1 Micrococcales bacterium
GTCTTAGCTGGTGTGGCTGCTGCCGCGGCTGAGCTGAGCGACATCAATGGTCAGGTAGCCGCCGAGGCAATCATGACTACCGACTCGGTGTCTAAGACAGCAAAATTTGTTAGCCCAAATGGCTGGGCGGTTGGCGGCATGGCTAAGGGCGCCGGCATGCTGGCTCCGGGCCTCGCCACCATGCTGGTCGTAATTACAACGGACGCGGTTGCCACTAGTGAAGAACTTGCTCGTGCACTGCGTGCCGCAACCAGGGTTACTTTCGATCGCCTCGATAGCGATGGCTGCATGTCAACCAACGACCAGGTTACGCTGATGGCCTCGGGCGCATCTGGAATTACTCCAACCGCAGATGAACTTGCCGACGCGATTCGCACTGTCAGTCAAGATTTGGCAATGCAGTTGCTTAGCGATGCAGAAGGTTCAAGCCACGACATTGCAATTCGAGTGCTCAATGCAGCATCGGAAGAAGACGCCGTTGAAGTTGGTCGTTCTGTTGCTCGCAACAATTTGTTCAAGGCCGCCATCTACGGAAACGATCCAAACTGGGGCCGCATCCTTGCTGCGGTGGGTGTTACCAACGCAGAGTTCGATCCTTACAACATTGATGTGAGCATTAACGGCATTTCGGTTTCAAAGCGAGGAATGCCGGATCAGTCTCGCGACTTGGTTGACCTTTCTCCTCGCAAAGTTCAGATTGATGTTTCGCTAAACGCCGGTGTGCACGAAGCCACTGTTTACACCAATGATTTAACTCACGAATACGTCACAGAGAACAGCGCATACTCAAGCTAATGATTTCTTCAGAACACGACCCACTAGCAACCGTCAAAGCTGAGACTCTGATTGAATCTTTACCTTGGCTTCAGCAGTTCCACGGCAAAGTGGTTGTTGTTAAATTTGGCGGCAATGCAATGGTGGATGAAAAACTTCAACAGGCATTCGCAGAGGACATGGCTTACCTTCGTTGGGTTGGCATAAAGCCGGTCGTGGTGCACGGTGGTGGCCCGCAAATCTCTGCACGTTTGGCTGAGCTCGGTATCGAATCAGAATTCAAGGGTGGATTCAGAGTCACCACTTCAGAAACCATTGGGGTGGTGCGCGACGTACTGCGCAATCAAATTAGTGCGGGGCTTGCCGAGATGATCAACACCGCCGGTGGCGACGCAGTTGTGATGTCAGGTGAAGATGCCAACCTGTTCCGCGCCGAAATTACTACTCTTGATTCAGAATCCGGACCAGTTGACATTGGCCTGGTTGGCGAGGTTACTCAGGTGAATCCGCGAGCGGTGTTTGAGGCCCTTGACGCTGGCCGAATCCCAGTAATTTCAACGGTCGCACCGGATGCCAGTGGTCAGCTACTAAATGTGAACGCCGATCTAGCGGCATCCTCACTGGCAATTGCGCTCGGTGCTGAGAAGTTAATGGTGCTTACCGATGTGCCTGGCCTTTACAGTGACTGGCCAAATCGCGATTCTCTCGTTTCAGAAATCACTTCGAAAGAGCTTGAGAACCTATTGCCAAGGCTCGAGTCTGGAATGATTCCAAAGATGCAGGCATGTTTGAGTGCAGTAAACGGGGGAGTACCACGCGCGCACGTCATCGATGGTCGTACACCGCACAGTATCTTGCTAGAAATATTTACAGTTTCCGGTTTTGGCACAATGGTGCTACCGTCGTAATTTCTCGCTAGAGAAGACAGAGGATAAAAATGGTTCGACACTTTCTAAAAGACGATGACATCACACCTGCAGAGCAGGCACTCATCATTCGTCGCGCAATCGAACTCAAGAAATCTCCATACAGTGCTAGGCCATACGAAGGCCCAAAAACTGTCGCGCTAATTTTCGACAAGACCTCTACCCGCACACGAGTTTCATTCGCGGTTGGCGTTGCCGATCTTGGCGGCGTTCCACTGATCATTGATGCTCAAACCTCACAAATGGGTGGCAAGGAATCTGTAGCTGATACGGCTCGAGTCCTTGAGCGTCAGGTTGCCGCAATCGTTTGGCGTACCTACGCACAGAGCGGTCTCGAAGAGATGGCTGTCAACTCGAATGTTCCAGTAGTTAACTCGCTCAGTGATGATTGGCACCCATGTCAGCTGCTTGCCGACCTAATGACAATTCAGGAACACAAGGGCAAGTTGGCTGGCTTGAAGCTCGCCTACATTGGCGATGCCGCCAACAACATGGCTAACTCATACATGGTTGCCGGAGTAATGGCGGGCATGACCGTTTCACTAGCGAGTCCTGCCGAGTATCTGCCAAACAAGAGCGTGGTTGCCCACGCCGAAACCATTGGCGATAAGACCGGTGGATCGGTTGAGG
This sequence comes from Micrococcales bacterium, assembly GCA_041311675.1. GTDB lineage: Bacteria > Actinomycetota > Actinomycetes > Actinomycetales > Microbacteriaceae > Rhodoluna. Next base: position 2,331 of record JBFYJA010000137.1, read on the forward strand.
TGCACGGTGACCCGCTCGAAGCCATTAAGAATGCTGACGTTGTAGTCACCGATACCTGGATATCGATGGGGCAGGAGGCCGAAAAGGCCAAGCGCCTATCCGATTTTGCAGGATTTACCATCGATGCTGAAATGATGGCTCACGCCAAGTCCGATGCCATCTTCATGCACTGCCTTCCGGCTTACCGTGGCTACGAAGTAGCCGAGGAAGTTATCGATGGCCCACAGTCGGTAATTTGGGATGAAGCCGAAAACCGTCTTCACGCCCAAAAGGCTCTTTTAGCCTGGCTCGCTGAACAGCACTAGCAATTAATCGGGCGATTAAAGACCCGCAGAATAGAATTGCCAAGATGAACGACAACAATTCACTTTGGGGTAGCCGCTTTGACGGCGGACCGGCCGACAGTTTGGCGGCGCTTAGTCGTTCAGTGCACTTTGACTGGCGTTTGGCCAAGTACGACATCGCCGGTACCCGCGCTCACATCAAGGCATTGATGTCTGCCGGCTACTTGACAAGCCTTGAACACGAAAAGCTAGATCGCAGCTTGGTCGAGCTACTTGCCCGAGTCGAATCCGGCAGTTTTGTTGCTAAGCAATCTGACGAGGACGTCCAC
>JBFYJA010000138.1:0-2942 GCA_041311675.1 Micrococcales bacterium
GGTGGCTAAACTGACGGTATTGGCGCCATATTTCACGACGATGTCAGCATCGTTGATGGCGGTGGAGGCGATGAGGGTGATTCCACCTGTCATGGTCAAGCCAGCGATGTCGGTGATGTTTGAGATGTTATCCACTTTGCTGCTCGCAAACAGGTTGGCGAATCGGTACTAAAGCCGGAGTGGTACTTCGAGCAAAACATCGGTGGCATGGCCAACCTTCTCGAAGCGATGCACGAGTGCGGCGTGCATGAATTAGTGTTCAGCAGTAGCGCTGCTACCTATGGGATGCCGGACGTGCCGGCAGTCACCGAAGACTTTGTCTGCAACCCGATCAACCCCTATGGACAAACCAAGTTGATTGGCGAATGGATGGTTGCCAATGCGAAACGCGCCTGGGGGCTTCGCGGAGTCAACCTCCGCTACTTCAATGTAGCCGGTGCCGGTTGGCCTGATCTTGCCGATAGCGCCGTAATGAATCTCGTGCCAATTGTCTTTGCAAAACTTGCCGCCGGGGTGAAGCCCGTGGTTTTTGGGGACGATTATCCAACTGCGGATGGCACCTGTGTGCGTGACTACGTACACGTACTCGACCTTGCCGAAGCGCACATCGCAGCCTTGGACTACACAGCAAAAGATAATCGTGAGCATGACACGTTCAACGTTGGCACCGGTCATGGCTCAAGCGTCTTCGAAGTAATCAACGAAATACGTCGAGCATCTGGAATTAACTTTGAAATCGATGTTCAACCGCGACGACCAGGCGACCCACCTTATTTGTGTGCAGACGTTTCGCGCATCGAAAAGACACTCGGCTGGAAGGCAAAGAACGGCCTAGCCGAAATTATCGACAGCGCCTGGGCTGCTCGCGGCTAGTCGCGACCGACGGCCAAGTAAACCGTGCCGGCCCCGCTGAAGCTCAATAACCGCGCGGAATTGCCAATAAACGCTGCTTCGCCGCGGGTCAGCACCTCGCGCTGATCCTGGCTGTTGCTTATCGCCACTTCTCCCCCGATGCAAACCGCAATGGCGTCACCAGAGATTTTCAAATCGGCGTGAACCCGGTCGCCGCTCGGTTCGATTCGATAGAGCACGAACTCTTCGAATGGAATTTGGAATTCGGTGAGTCCCGATGCGATTTCTTTTTGCTCGACCAATTGGACTCCTCGAGCATCGAAGTCGACAACTTTTTCTAGTTCATCAACATCGATGTGCTTCTGAGTGAGACCACCGCGTAGCACATTGTCTGACGAAGCCATCACCTCTACGCCGAGACCGTATAGATAGGCATGAATATTTCCTGCCGGAAGTGCAAGCGATTGACCCGGCTGCAAACGCACATGGTTCATCAGGAGCGCAACTGCAACACCCGGGTCGCCAGGGTGTTGTTCATTTAGTCGAGCTGCTAACTCAAAGCGTGAATCGAAATCTGCTAGCGCGGCCAAAGACAGCCCTAGCTCAACAAAGTTATTGCGCGAGTGCAGGAGATGCGAGAACAATCGCTGCAAACCCTGATCCAGCAACTGAGTCCAGTGTTCGGTGGCGGCTCGAAGTTCTGGAGTAATCGGATAGCTAAGAATGTCTTCAAACAATTCGCGAATCTGTTTGTCGGTCTTAAAGCCGCAGAGTGCTTCAAACTCCGAAACGGCGACGATTGCTTCAGGCTTGTGGTTGGCATCTTTGTAGTTCACATTGCCGGCGGCAAAACCGGCGGCTGCTTGCTCCAGATTTGGATGAGCCTGAATCGAGAGTGCCTGATCGGCCGCCAGAAACTTCATTAGGAAACTAAGTGTGAGTCCGTTGCGGAGTTCCAGTAGCCCAACTCCAGAGTCCTCGGCGTATGCCATCGAGGCCGGATGGGTGCCGAACCAGATTTCGGCCATTGGACCACCGGTTTCGGTGTAGCCAAGGTAGTCAGAAATCAGCGTCTTGGAACCCCAGGCATAAGGAAGCGCCTGGTTGGTGATCTTACGAATCAAGGCACTCCATCTCGCGGGTTGGTTTAAGGCTACTGAATAGACTGGATTTTCTATGAACGCGATGACGCAACCGATCCGAGTAATTCTGAATACTCGCGAACCCGGCTATCGCGCTAAAACTTACCTCGCCTACGCCGGAGTTTTTGCCATCGGTGCTGGTGATGCCGTGCGTTACACTCTTGGCTGGTTGGGCTGGGGCATTCTGCTCGGAGTAATGCTGATTGCCGTCGCCTTTTTGTTTTTCAAGGATGAACCGAAGCGCGTCATAAAACAGATTCCTTGGCCACTGGCTGCGATTCTCGCCCTCATGGCACTCAGCACCATTTGGTCCTTTTACCCCGGCTTCACTGCGCTTGCGGTTTTCGCGCAATTATCGACAACGCTGTTTGGAGTCTTCCTAGCCGGCAGTTTCAGCTGGCGTCATTTGCTGAAGGTCTTTGCAAACGTAATTAGGTTCATCCTCCTTACATCCTTTGTTTTCGAGTTCATCGCGGCTGCGATTGTGCGCGGGCCCATTGCTCCAATTTTCAAAAACTACGAAGGCGACAAGCCGCCAGCGAGTGCCTACTACTGGACGCGCGGTCACCTCTTCGATGGTGATCGCATTCAGGGCATCGTTGGAAACTCAAACCTTCTCGCCTACATTGCGATGATTGGTCTCGTAGTGTTCGCGATTGAATACGTCGTCCGTGGTCGCCTTCGCTGGTTGAGTGCAATCAGTTTTATTGGCTCAGTACTTGCGTTTTGGTTGGCCAAGTCTGCTGGTGTCGGTTTTGCCGTGATGGCAATCGCGGTTGCAGCAGTGGTTGCCATTTCGGTTGAGGGTAAGGATCGCGACCTTCGTCACCGGACCTATCGATGGGTTTGGGCGGTTGCCGGAGTCATCGCAGTTGTCGTTTTGATTTTCCGCGCCGATGTTTTTGCAGCCTTTGGCAAGAGCCCTGACATGACCGGACGCAGCAAGAT